>NZ_JBOBDM010000001.1:0-232315 GCF_050586605.1 Pseudomonas sp. ES1
CGGGCTTTTTTATGGCTGGAGCTTAGCGCGCACGGTAGGTGATGCGGCCCTTGCTCAGGTCGTACGGCGTCAGTTCGACGCGGACCTTGTCGCCAGTGAGAATACGGATGTAGTTCTTGCGCATCTTGCCAGAGATATGCGCGGTAACGACGTGCCCGTTTTCCAACTCCACGCGGAACATGGTGTTGGGCAGGGTGTCGACGACAGTGCCTTCCATTTCGAAGCTGTCTTCTTTCGACATGCAGTAAAGCCCTCGGTGTCCAGAGTTGGCCCGACGCGTAACTGCACCGGGCAAAAAAAGTGGCGTGGATTATGCCCGAAAATTGTATTTCAAGCCAATGCTTTCAGTTGAGGCTGACCCAGCGCTGGTTGATCAGCAGTTCGATGGGGCGGTACTGGGTCTTGTAGTTCATTTTCTTGCAGTTCTTGATCCAGTAGCCAAGGTAGACGGCATCGAGGTTTTGCCGCAGGGCTTCGCCGATCTGCCAGAGAATGGCATAGCGGCCGAGGCTGCGACGTTCTTGCTCGGGCTCGTAGAAGGTGTAGACCGCCGACAGGCCGTTGGGCAGCAGGTCGCAGACGGCGATGGCCAGCAGGCGGCCATCGAGGCGGAACTCGTAGAACCAGCAGAACGGCAGGTCGCGCACCAGGAAGGTGGCGAACTGGTCGCGACTTGGCGGGTACATGTCGCCATCGGCGTGGCGCTGCTCGATGTAGCGCCGGTAGAGGTCGAAATACTCTTCCTTGAACGCCGGGCGTGCGGCCGTGACGGTCAGGTCGGCGTTGCGCTTGAGGATGCGCCGTTGCTGGCGATTGGGGATGAAGCGTGCAGCGGGAATGCGCGCCGGCACGCAGGCATTGCAGTGCTGGCAATGCGGGCGATAGAGGTGGTCGCCGCTGCGGCGAAAGCCCATTTCCGACAGGTCGGCGTACACGTGCACGTCCATCGGCTGGCTCGGGTCGAGAAACAGCGTGGTGGCCTGTTCGTCCGGCAGGTAGCTGCAGGAGTGGGGTTGAGTGGCATAGAACTTCAACCGCGCCAGCTCTGTCATGATCAACCCCTTCGGTGAGACGTTGTTTCTAAGTGTAAGCCAGCTCCGGGAACTCGCCTAGCGAACCCAGGTGGCGTGATTGGGGGCATCGAGGTACCTGGCCAGGTGTTCGGCGAAGTTCGCCCGGCTGATGGCGCGGGCGCCCAGGCTATGCAGGTGGTTGGTCGGCATCTGGCAGTCGATCAGGGCGAAACCGGCCTCGCGCAAGTGCTCGACCAGGGCGACAAAGCCTACTTTCGAAGCGTTGTCGGCACGGCTGAACATCGATTCGCCGAAGAACAGCCGGCCCATGGCCAGCCCGTAGAGGCCGCCCACCAGCTCGCCATCCTGGCGCACTTCCACCGAGTGGGCGATGCCGCGCCGGTGCAGTTCGCAGTAGGCGGCACGCATGTTGTCGGTGATCCAGGTGCCGTCTGCGTAATCGCGTGGCGCGGCGCAGGCGGCAATTACGGCAGCGAAGTCAGTGTCGAAGCTGACCTGGTAGCGGCCCTGGCGGATCAGCTTGGCCAGCGAGCGCGAAACGTGCAGTTCGTCAGGGAACAGCACGGTGCGTGGATCGGGCGACCACCAGAGGATTGGCTGGCCATCCTGGTACCAGGGGAAGCAGCCGTGGCGATAGGCTGCGACCAGGCGCTCGGGGGTGAGGTCGCCGCCAGCGGCCAGCAGGCCGTTGGGCTCATGCAGGGCTTTTTGCAGGGGCGGGAAGGTCAGCGAGTCGCGGGTCAGCCAGGTGAGCATCGTCGTCCTGAACGGCGGGGGAGGGGAGGGTGACAAGCATGGCGTGTGAGCTTGGCAGGGTCAATTGGCGGGGACTGCTTCGCGGGTAAACCCGCTCCCACAGGCCATGGGTCGTCTGTGGGAGCGGGTTCACCCGCGAATGCGTCTGGTCAGATGGCCTATATTTCGGTTGCTTGGCACCATCCGGCGTCTTTGTTGTCATACCTGTGCAAAAACACAGCATAAGCCTTTGTCACAAAAGAAAATGCATGCTCAAATTGCAAGCAAATGAAAGTAGCCCCCGTTCACGCCCGAAACGGCGTGCCGCCATGGCGGCTGGCGGGCAGTAATGTTAAAAGTAGTGATTTGTTGGCCAGTCACCGGCCAAACACTATTCGCGCAGGAATAGACGCGTTTTGAAGAAATCCACCGCAACTCCAGCTCCCTTGCCTGTGCCCCTGTGGCGGCAACAGCTGCATTACCGCCTCAAGGAAGGTGCGTTGATCGCCGTCGGTGCCCTGTGCCTGTACCTGTGGATGGCGCTGCTCACCTACGACACCTCCGACCCAGGCTTCAGCCACACCAGCAACGCCGACCAGGTGGTGAACGCCGCTGGCCGTGCCGGTGCCTACTTCGCCGACATCCTGTTCATGGTGCTCGGCTACTTCGCCTACATTTTCCCGCTGCTGCTGGCGATCAAGACCTGGCAGATCTTCCGCGAGCGTCACCAGCCCTGGCAGTGGAGCGGCTGGCTGTTTTCCTGGCGGCTGATCGGCCTGGTGTTCCTGGTGCTGTCGGGCGCGGCGCTGGCGCATATCCATTTCCACCCCTCGGAGAGCCTGCCGTTCTCCGCCGGCGGGGCCCTGGGCGAAAGCCTTGGGGATCTGGCGCGCAACCTGCTCAACGTGCAGGGCAGCACGCTGATGTTCATTGCGCTGTTCCTGTTCGGCCTGACCGTGTTCACCGACTTGTCTTGGTTCAAGGTGATGGACGTCACCGGCAAGATCACCCTCGACCTGTTCGAGCTGGTGCAAGGTGCCGCCAACCGCTGGTGGGAGGCGCGCAACGAGCGCAAGCGCCTGGTGGCGCAGCTGCGTGAAGTGGACGAGCAGGTCGATGAAGTGGTTGCCCCGGTGGTGCCGGACAAACGCGAGCAGATCAAGGCCCGTGAGCGCATCATCGAGCGCGACGATGCCCTGACCAAGCATGTGGCCCAGCGCGAACAGCAGCCGGCCCCGGTGATCAACATGCCGCCACCGCAGGTCAAGGCGCCCGAGCCGAGCAAGCGGGTGATGAAGGAGAAACAGGCGCCGCTGTTCGTCGACAGCGCCGTGGAAGGCACGCTGCCTTCGATCTCCATCCTCGACCCGGCCGAGCAGAAGAAGATCGAGTACTCGCCGGAGTCCCTGGCTGGTGTCGGCCACTTGCTGGAAATCAAACTGAAAGAGTTCGGCGTCGAAGTCTCTGTCGATTCGATCCACCCGGGCCCGGTGATTACCCGTTACGAAATCCAGCCCGCCGCGGGCGTGAAAGTCAGCCGCATCGCCAACCTGGCCAAGGACCTGGCGCGTTCGCTGGCCGTGACCAGCGTGCGGGTGGTCGAAGTGATCCCCGGCAAGACCACCGTGGGTATCGAGATCCCCAACGAGAACCGCCAGATGGTGCGTTTCTCCGAAGTGCTGTCGTCGCCGCAGTTCGACGAGAACAAGTCGCCGGTCACCCTGGCCCTGGGCCACGATATTGGCGGCAAGCCGGTGATCACCGACCTGGCGAAGATGCCCCACCTGCTGGTGGCCGGTACCACCGGCTCCGGTAAGTCGGTGGGTGTGAACGCCATGATCCTGTCGATCCTGTTCAAGTCGGGCCCGGAAGACGCGCGATTGATCATGATCGACCCGAAAATGCTCGAACTGTCGATCTACGAAGGCATCCCGCATCTGCTGTGCCCGGTGGTCACCGACATGAAGGACGCCGCCAACGCCCTGCGCTGGAGCGTTGCCGAGATGGAGCGGCGCTACAAGCTGATGGCGGCCATGGGGGTGCGTAACCTGGCCGGCTTCAACCGCAAGATCAAGGACGCGCAAGAGGCCGGCGAGGTCATCCACGACCCGCTGTACCGTCGCGAGAGCATGGATGACGAACCGCCGACGCTGAAGACCCTGCCGACCATCGTGGTGGTGGTCGACGAATTCGCCGACATGATGATGATCGTCGGCAAGAAGGTTGAAGAACTGATCGCCCGTATCGCCCAGAAGGCCCGTGCCGCCGGTATCCACCTGATCCTGGCCACCCAGCGCCCCTCGGTGGACGTGATCACCGGCCTGATCAAGGCCAACATCCCGACCCGCATGGCGTTCCAGGTGTCGAGCAAGATCGACTCGCGGACCATCATCGACCAGGGTGGCGCCGAGCAGCTGCTGGGCCACGGTGACATGCTGTACATGCCGCCGGGCACCAGCCTGCCGATCCGTGTGCATGGCGCGTTCGTTTCCGACGACGAGGTGCATCGCACGGTCGAGGCGTGGAAGCTGCGCGGCGCGCCGGACTACAACGACGATATCCTCAATGGCGTCGAAGAGGCCGGCAGCGGCTTCGAAGGCGGGGGCGGTGGTGGCGACGGTGATGACCCGGAAGCCGACGCCCTCTACGACGAAGCCGTGCAGTTCGTGCTGGAAAGCCGCCGGGCATCGATTTCCGCGGTACAGCGCAAGCTGAAGATCGGTTACAACCGTGCCGCGCGAATGATCGAGTCGATGGAGATGGCCGGTGTGGTCACCCCCATGAACAGCAACGGCTCGCGGGAAGTGATTGCCCCGGGCGGCCCACGCGATTGAAGATCACCCTGCCGGGCACACGAAGTGCCCGGCCCACCCACTGTTCTACGAGGATTTCCATGCGCGCGATTCGCATGCTGTTGGTTTCTGCCCTGGCTGCGGGCACTCTGTCGGCCCATGCCGGCGAGCAGGATGTGCAGCGCCTGACCCAGTTGCTGGAGAAGTCGCAGACCATTGAAGCCAACTTTTCCCAGCTGACCCTTGCCGCCGATGGTGCCAACCTGCAGGAAACCTCCGGCAAGATGACCGTCAAGCGCCCGGGCCTGTTCTACTGGCACACCAATGCACCGCAGGAGCAGGTGGTGGTGTCCGACGGCAAGAACGTCACCCTGTGGGACCCGGACCTGGAGCAGGCCACCATCAAGAAGCTCGACGTGCGTCTGAACCAGACCCCGGCGCTGCTGCTGTCCGGTGACGTGTCGAAGATCAGCCAGAGCTTCGACATCACCTCCAAGGAGCAGGGCGAAGTCATGGACTTCACCCTCAAGCCCAAGACCAAGGACACTTTGTTCGATTCGCTGCGCGTGTCGTTCCGCAAGGGCCTGATCAATGACATGCAACTGATCGACAGTGTCGGCCAGCGCACCAATATCCTGTTCAATGGCGTCAAGGCCAACCAGGCGGTGCCGGACAGCACCTTCAAGTTCGACATCCCCAAAGGCGCGGACGTCATCAAGGAGTAAGCGGAGCCCGTGATGGACCTGTTTCGAAGCGAACCCGTCGCCCAGCCCCTGGCCGCCCGTCTGCGCCCGTCCAACCTGGACGAGTACGTTGGCCAGGAGCATCTGCTGGCGCGCGGCAAGCCGCTGCGCGAGGCGCTGGAGCAGGGTGCGCTGCATTCGATGATCTTCTGGGGGCCGCCCGGGGTGGGCAAGACCACCCTGGCGCGGCTGCTGGCGCAGTTCTGCGATGCGCACTTCGAAACGGTCTCGGCGGTGCTGGCCGGGGTGAAGGAGATTCGCCAGGCGGTCGAGGTGGCCAAGCAGCAGGCTGGCCAGTACGGCCGGCGCACCATCCTGTTCGTCGACGAGGTGCACCGCTTCAACAAGTCGCAACAGGACGCCTTCCTGCCCTATGTGGAGGACGGCACGCTGATCTTCATCGGCGCCACTACCGAGAACCCCTCGTTCGAACTGAACAACGCCTTGTTGTCGAGGGCGCGGGTGTATGTGCTCAAGAGCCTGGACGAAGCGGCGCTGCGCAAGCTGGTCGACCGTGCGCTGAGCGAAGAGCGCGGCCTGGGCAAGCGCAACCTGCGGGTAGGCGACGAAGCCTTCAAGATGCTCATGGCCGCCGCCGATGGTGATGGCCGGCGCATGCTCAACTTCCTCGAGAACGCCTCGGACCTGGCCGACGACGGCGGTGAAATTGGCGTCGAGCTGCTGCAAAGCCTGCTCGGTGACAGCCGTCGACGTTTCGACAAGGGCGGCGAGGCGTTCTACGACCAGATCTCGGCGCTGCACAAGTCGGTGCGTGGTTCCAACCCCGATGGCGCGCTGTACTGGTACGCGCGCATGCTCGACGGCGGCTGCGACCCGCTGTACATCGCCCGGCGCGTGGTGCGCATGGCCAGTGAAGACATCGGCAACGCCGACCCGCGTGCCCTGAGCCTGTGCCTGGCGGCCTGGGACGTGCAGGAGCGCCTGGGCAGCCCGGAAGGCGAGCTGGCGGTGGCCCAGGCCATCACCTACATCGCCTGCGCACCTAAGAGCAATGCGGTGTACATGGGCTTCAAGGCTGCCATGCGCGAAGCGGCCGAGCACGGTTCGCTGGAGGTGCCGCTGCACCTGCGCAATGCCCCGACCAAGCTGATGAAGCAGCTCGGCTACGGCGAGGAATACCGCTACGCCCACGACGAGCCGGATGCCTATGCCGCCGGTGAGGACTATTTCCCCGAGCAACTGGAACCGCGTCAGTACTACCAGCCGGTGCCACGTGGGCTGGAGCTGAAGATCGGCGAAAAGCTGCGTCACCTGGCCGAGCTCGACCGCACCAGCCCCCGGCAACGGAGAAAACCGTGATCGCACTTATCGCCGCCGTCAGTGCCGGCGGCATCGCTGGCACCCTGCTGCGTTTTGCCACCTCCAACTGGGTCGCTGCCAACTGGCCGAAGCATTTCTATCTCGGTACGCTGGCTGTCAACCTGGTAGGCTGCCTGCTGATCGGCCTGTTGTACGGCCTGTTCCTGCACAAACCCATGGTGCCGGTGGAACTGCGCGCTGGGCTGATCGTCGGCTTTCTCGGTGGCCTGACCACTTTTTCTTCTTTTTCCCTGGATACCGTGCGCCTGCTCGAAAGCGGGCAGGTTCCGCTGGCCTTGGGCTATACCGGTATTAGTGTGGTGGGCGGGCTGCTTGCGACCTGGGCCGGCCTTACCCTTACCCGATTCTGAACCAACACCTACCTATAACGAGAGAACGATATGCTCGATTCCAAACTGTTACGCGGCCAACTTCAGGAAGTGGCGGACCGCCTGGCCTCCCGTGGCTTCAGCCTGGATGTCGCGCGCATCGAATCACTGGAAGAGCGCCGCAAGGCGGTGCAGACCCGTACCGAGCAACTGCAGGCCGAGCGTAACGCCCGCTCCAAGTCCATCGGCCAGGCCAAGGCCAAGGGTGAGGACATCGCCCCGCTGATGGCAGACGTCGAGCGCATGGCCAACGAGCTGGCCGCCGGCAAGGTCGAGCTGGACGGCATCCAGGCGGAGCTCGACGGCATCCTGCTGACCATCCCCAACCTGCCGGACGCCAGCGTACCGGTCGGTGCCAGCGAAGACGACAACGTCGAAGTGCGCCGTTGGGGCACGCCGAAGGCGTTCGACTTCGAAATCAAGGACCACGTCGCCCTCGGCGAAGTCAGCGGTGGCCTGGACTTCGAGGCGGCGGCCAAGCTGTCCGGTGCCCGCTTCGCCGTGCTGCGTGGCCCGATTGCCCGCCTGCACCGCGCCCTGGCGCAGTTCATGATCAACCTGCACACCGGCGAGCATGGCTACCAAGAGCACTACACCCCGTACCTGGTCCAGGCCCCGGCCCTGCAGGGCACCGGCCAGCTGCCGAAGTTCGAGGAAGATCTGTTCAAGATCAGCCGCGAAGGCGAGGCCGATTTCTACCTGATCCCGACCGCCGAAGTGTCGCTGACCAACCTGGTGGCCGACCAGATCCTCGACGCCAAGCAACTGCCGCTCAAGCTGGTTGCCCACACCCCATGCTTCCGCAGCGAGGCCGGTGCGTCGGGCCGCGACACCCGCGGCATGATCCGTCAGCACCAGTTCGACAAGGTCGAGATGGTCCAGGTGGTCGAGCCGGCAAAATCCATGGAAGCCCTGGAAGGCCTGACCGCCAACGCCGAGCGTGTGCTGCAGCTGCTGGAGCTGCCGTATCGCGTGCTGGCGCTGTGCACCGGCGACATGGGCTTCGGCGCGGTGAAAACCTACGACCTGGAAGTGTGGGTCCCGAGCCAGGACAAGTACCGTGAAATCAGCTCCTGCTCCAACTGCGGTGACTTCCAGGCCCGCCGCATGCAGGCGCGCTGGCGCAACCCGGAAACCGGCAAGCCTGAGCTGGTGCACACCCTCAACGGTTCCGGCCTGGCAGTAGGCCGCACCCTGGTGGCCGTGCTGGAGAACTACCAGCAGGCCGACGGCTCGATCCGTGTGCCGGAAGTACTCAAGCCGTACATGGGCGGCGTCGAGGTCATTCGCTGAGATGGATTACCTGCCGCTGTTCCATAAGCTGCAGGGCGGCCAGGTACTGGTCGTCGGCGGTGGCGAGATCGCCCTGCGCAAGGCGCGCCTGCTGGCCGATGCCGGCGCCGCGCTGCGGGTGGTGGCGCCGGACGTAGACGGCCAGCTCGCCGCACTGGCCCGTGAGGGCGGTGGCGAGGTGCTGGTACGCGGCTATCAGCCGTCGGACCTGGACGGCTGCCGGCTGGTTATCGCGGCCACCGATGACCCCGGGCTCAATGCCCAGGTCTCGGCGGATGCGCAGGTGCGCAGCCTGCCGGTCAATGTGGTTGACGCGCCGGCCTTGTGCACGGTGATCTTCCCCGCCATCGTCGACCGCTCACCCCTGGTGGTGGCGGTCTCCAGCGGTGGTGACGCTCCGGTGCTGGCGCGGTTGATTCGCGCCAAGCTCGAGGCCTGGATCCCGTCCGCCTATGGCGAGCTGGCTGGCCTGGCCGCGCGTTTCCGGCACAAGGTCAAGGCCTTGTACCCTGATGTCAACCAGCGCCGCGGCTTTTGGGAGAACGTGTTCCAGGGGCCGATCGCCGAGCGCCAGCTGGCCGGGCAGGGTGCCGAGGCCGAACGCCTGTTGCAGGCGATGGTCGATGGCGCACCCGTGCAGCAGGGTGGCGAGGTGTATCTGGTCGGTGCCGGCCCGGGTGACCCGGACCTGCTGACCTTCCGCGCCTTGCGCCTGATGCAGCAGGCCGACGTGGTGCTGTACGACCGGCTGGTGGCTCCGGCCATCATCGAGATGTGCCGGCGCGATGCCGAGCGTATCTATGTCGGCAAGCGCCGCGCCGACCACAGTGTGCCGCAGGACCAGATCAACCGCCTGTTGGTCGACCTGGCCCGGCAGGGCAAGCGCGTGCTGCGGCTCAAGGGTGGTGATCCGTTCATCTTCGGCCGGGGTGGGGAAGAGATCGAGGAACTGGCTGAGCAGGGCATCCCGTTCCAGGTGGTGCCTGGCATCACCGCAGCCAGCGGTTGTTCCGCCTACGGCGGTATTCCGCTGACCCACCGCGACTATGCCCAGTCGGTGCGCTTCGTGACCGGCCACCTGAAAGATGGCACCAGCAACCTGCCCTGGCACGATCTGGTGGCGCCTGCGCAAACCCTGGTGTTCTACATGGGGCTGGTGGGGCTGCCGACCATCTGTGCCGAGTTGATTCGCCATGGCCGTGCGGCCAGTACCCCGGCAGCGCTGGTGCAGCAGGGGACCACACGCAACCAGCGGGTGTTCACCGGTACCTTAGCCGACTTGCCTGAACTGGTGGCCCGGCATGAAGTGCACGCGCCGACCCTGGTGATTGTCGGGGAGGTGGTGCAGTTGCGCGAGAAGCTGGCGTGGTTCGAAGGTTCGCAAAACAGCTGAAATCGTTGGGGCCGCTTTGCAGCCCCAGCTTTCTCAAGCCTGCCAGATCCCTTTGCCGATCAATCGCTCCCGGTCATGGGGCTGATTGAAGTCCTGCAGTGGCCCCTTGGGCACGATCCTGTTCGGGTTGATGGTCTTGTGGCTCATGTAGTAGTGCTTCTGGATATGTTCCATGTTCACCGTACCCGCCACCCCCGGCCACTGGTACAGCTCGCGCAGCCAGTTGGACAGGTTCGGGTAGTCGCTCAGGCGGCGCAGGTTGCACTTGAAATGGCCATGGTACACCGCATCGAAACGCACCAGCGTGGTGAACAGGCGTACGTCGGCTTCGGTCAGGTATTCACCGGCCAGGTAGCGCTGGCGAGCCAGTAGCCCTTCCAGATAGTCCAGCTCATTGAACACCTCGTCGAACGCCGTTTCGTAGGCCTCCTGCGTGGTGGCGAAACCTGCGCGGTAGACGCCGTTGTTCACTGCCGGGTAAATGCGCTCGTTGAGTGCATCGATAGTGCTGCGCAGCGGCGCTGGATAGAGGTCCAGAGTATTGCCGGTCAGCTCGTCGAATGCCGAGTTGAACAGGCGGATGATCTCGGCCGACTCATTGTTGACGATGCGTTTTTCCTGCTTGTCCCACAGCACAGGCACCGTCACGCGCCCGGTGTAGTGCGGGTCGTCTTGGGTGTAACGCTGGTGCAGGTACTGCAGGGCATCGAGGTGGTCGCCGCTGGAGCCTTCCTGCTGGTCGAAGGTCCAGCCATGCTCGCCCATCAGCCAACTGACCACCGACACGTCAATCAGCGGCTCCAGGCCTTTGATGGCGCGCACGATCAGGGTGCGGTGGGCCCAGGGGCAGGCGAGCGACACATACAGGTGGTAGCGGCCGGCTTCGGGGGCGGGCAGCGGGTTGCGTCGTTGCGAATTCTCGCGCTGGAAGGCGCCGTCCTTGCTGGTCTGGTACCACTGGTCATGCCAGCGACCATCGATCAAAAGGCCCATGCTGGAGCTCCTCGGAACAAAGTGTTTGTCGTTGGAGCTCAGTCTAGAGCAAAGCGTTCGAACGAATAGCGCAAAGAGTGGGGTTAACAGATCTGTTTATTTGATGTTTCCGCGGTCGGCCCAGTAGGCGCGGGCGGTACTGAACGCCAGCTCGCGGTGTTGGCCCAGGCCACGCAGGGCCAGGGCCATGGTCGCGACCACGGCCATTTCACCGTAGCTGTCTTCGGCTTCGCCGCGCCAGACGGCAAGCAGGTGCTCCGCTTGCAGGCTGGCGGGCTTCACGTGGCGCTGGGCGCTCAGGGCAGGCCACTCCTCGTCCCAGGCAGCGCCGGCCGAAGCGCCGTAGAGATGGCTGGTGACATCCGGGTTGATCTCGATCTCGCCACCGTCACCCTTGATCACCAGTACGTGGTCGCCCAGCAGTCGGCTGGCCTCGCGGTGCACGGCCTGGTAACCGGGGTGGAAGATGCTCTGCAGGCCGCAGCGCGCGGCGAGGGGGTTGAGTACCCGGGCCAGCGAGTGGATCGGTGAGCGCAGGCCGAGGGTGTTGCGCAGGTCGATCATGCGCTGCAACTGCGGCGCCCAGTCCTGCAGCGGGAAGAAGGCCAGCTGGCGATTGTCCAGCGTTTGCGCAACGCTTGCCCAGTCACGGCACAGCGGGATGTCCAGCAGGCCGAGCAGTTGTTCGGTGTACAGGCGCCCGGCGGTGTGGGCGCCGCCGCCATGCATCAGGATGCGTACGCCATTACCGGCCAGGCACTTGGCCGCCAGCAGGTACCAGGGCAGGTGGCGCTTCTTGCCGGCGTAGCTCGGCCAGTCCAGGTCGACGTTGATGCGTGGCGCCTGCAGGTGGGCGCGCAACGCCTCGGTGAAGCCCGCAAGCTCCTCGGCGCTTTCCTCCTTGTGCCGCAGCAGCATCAGGAAGGCGCCGAGCTGGGTGTCTTCGACCTTGCCCTCAAGCAGCAGGGTCATGGCTGCGCGGGCCTCCTCGCGGGTCAGGCCGCGGGCGCCGCGCTTGCCTTTGCCCAGGATGCGCACGAATTCGGCGAAAGGGTGTTCGGTCGGTGTTTCCAGGGTAAGCGGGCGAGGTGCGTTCATATGCAGTTGGTCGGCTTGGGCAGGCCCGCCAGCTTGGCGGCGAGTTTGGCGGGAGTGCCATTGAACAGGCGGTTGAGGTGCGGGCTGTTGCCCTTCTCCGTGCCCAGTTTGAGCGCGGTGTACTTGATCAGCGGGCGGGTGGCTGGCGACAGCTGGTACTCGGCGTAGAACTGGCGCAACAGCTCGAGGATTTCCCAGTGGTCGGTGGTCAGGGCGATGTCTTCACGGGCAGCCAGTGATTCGGCGACCTCGTGGGACCAGTCCTGCAGGTCGACCAGAAAGCCGTCTTTGTCCAGGGCGATGGCGCGATCGCCGACAGTCAGGGTGCTCATAGCCAGCTGTTGACCTTGTCGTAGTGCAGGGTGAGTTCGACGAAGGCCGGGTAGTCCACGGCCTTGGCCAGTGGGCTGGTGAGGGCGCGGGCTTGCAGGTCTTCGTCGAGGGCGTACAGGCGCTCTTCGAGGTTGGCGGCTTGCAGGGCGCGCAGGGGCTCGCTACCGGCTTTGAGCGCATAGGTGGCGTCGCCACACAGCAATATTGCGTCTTGTGGGCCGAGCAGGCGCAGGCAGCTGGCCAGGTGCTCGTCCGCGAAAGGCGAGTGGGCAATTACGTGCAGGGTCGTCATCAGAGGGTTACCACCTGGTCGAAACGGGCGATCAGCGCGGCCAGTGCGGCATCGTCGAGGACCTCGACGGGCAAGGCCAGCGTGGTGCTGTCCAGGCCGCGGCGGGCCAGGCTATGCGCACAGGCGAACAGCTCCTCGACGCCGAACATCGGCAGGGCCTGGAGGTTGGCGGCCAGGTTCTTCTGCTGCAGGGCGTCCGGGTGCTGATCTTGAGCCAGCTGGAACACCCCGTCGTCGAGGAACAGCATGCCCAGCGGCAGGTCGAAGGCACCGCCGGCCAGGGCGATATCCAGGGCTTCACGGGCGGACGGGCCACTCCACGGCGCCTGGCGGCTGATGATCAGAAGCGATTTGGCCATTTCAATCACCCCCAAAGCAGATCAGACGGTCGGCAACCTGCGCGGCCTCGTGCAATTGGCCCAGGCCGGACAGCTCCCAAGGTGCCGGCAGGTTCACGGCCGGGCGCTGGTAACGGTTGGCTTCTTCTTCATTGAGCACGCCCCTGCGCAGGGCTGCGGCAATGCAGACCACGGCGTCGAGCTGGTGCTCGCTGATGAACGTGCGCCATTGCTTGGCCACGTCGAGTTCATCCTGCGGCGCGACGATATTGGCCGAGGCGCTGTGCACGCCGTCCTGGTAGAAGAACAGCCGAGCAATTTCATGCCCGCCGGCCAGCGCCGCCTCGGCGAAGCGCAGGGCGCGACGCGAGGAGGGCGCATGCGCCGGGGAAAAGACCGCAATGGCGAATTTCATGGAAAACCCGTGTAAAGGAATGCGGCCATGATAAAGCAAAAAGCCCGCGCTGGTGGGCGCGGGCTCGGTCTGCAATGCCGTGATCGGTCAAGCCTGTTCCTTGCTCTCCGGCAGGAACCAGTTGAGCACCAAAGCGCAGATGCCCCCGGTGGCGACGCCTGACTCCAGCACGTTGCGCAGCGCCGCCGGCATGTGTGCGAGGAACTCCGGCACTTGAGCCACGCCAAGGCCCAGGGCCAGCGACACGGAAATGATCAGCAGCGCCCGGCGGTCGAGGCGGGTGCTGGCGAGGATGTTGATACCCGATGCGGCAACTGCACCGAACATCACCATGGCCGCGCCACCCAGGACCGGTTCCGGCACCGCCTGGATAACCCCGGCAACGCTGGGGAACAGGCCCAGCAGGACCAGCATGGCGGCGATCCAGATACCGATATGGCGGCTGGCGATGCCGGTCAGCTGGATGACGCCATTGTTCTGGGCGAAGATCGAGCTGGGGAAAGTGTTGAACACGCCGGCCAGCAGCGAGTTGGCGCCGTTGACCAACACCCCGCCCTTGATCCGCTGCATCCACACCGGGCCTTCGACCGGTTGGCGCGAGACCTTGCTGGTGGCGGTGACATCGCCGATGGCTTCCAGCGAGGTGACCAGGTAGATCACCAGCATCGGAATGAACAGCGCCCAGGAGAAGCTCACGCCAAAGTGCAGCGGCGTCGGCACCTGGAACACCGCGGCCTGGTGCATGCCGGTGAAGTCCAGGCGGCCCAGGTAGCCGGCCAGGGCATAGCCCACGGCCAGGGCGATGACGATGGCGCAGCTGCGCATCCACACCACCGGGATACGGTTGAGGATGACGATGATTGCCAGCACCACGCCCGACAGCAGCAGGTTTTCGCCGTTGGCGAAGGTGCCGTTGGCCATGGCGCCGAAACCGCCGCCCATGCTGATCAGGCCGACCTTGATCAGGGTCAGGCCGATCATCAGCACGACGATACCGGTGACCAGCGGGGTGATCAGGCGTTTGACGAAGGGCAGGATGCGCGAAACGCCCATCTCTACGAACGAACCGGCGATGACCACGCCAAAGATGGCCGCCATCACGCCTTCTACCGGCGTGCCCTGCTTGACCATCAGTGCGCCGCCCGCGATCAGCGGGCCAACGAAGTTGAAGCTGGTGCCCTGCACGATCAGCAAGCCGGCGCCGAACGGTCCAAAGCGCTTGCACTGCACAAAGGTGGCGATGCCGGAGATCACCAGCGACATGGACACGATCAGGTTGGTATCGCGAGGCGAGACCCCCAGCGCCTGGCAGATCAGCAGCCCTGGGGTAACGATCGGTACGATGATCGCCAGCAGGTGCTGCAGTGCCGCCAGCAGGCCGATCAACAGGCGAGGCTTGTCCTCAAGGCCCAGGACCAGTTCGTTGGCAGGCGCCGCCGCGCCTGGTCCGTGTTCGTGTGAACTCATGGGAAATGCTGCCCCGGAAGAAAAAAGGAGCGCATTCTACGGGCTGAATCCCGATAGGGGTAGAGGTTAGGAAGATAGCGTCACAATCGCGGATGAAGCTGACTTAAAGGTCAGTTTGTGCGGCCTTTTCATCGGTCACGAAAAAGCCCGCCGAAGCGGGCTTTTCCTGGCAACTCGACGGGTTTGAATCAGTCGTCGCGGCCCATGATGCCGAACAGCTGCAGCAGGCTGATGAACAGGTTGTAGATCGACACGTACAGGCTGATGGTCGCCATGATGTAGTTGCGCTCGCCGCCATGGATGATGGCGCTGGTCTGGAACAGGATGCAGACCGACGAGAACAGCACGAAGCCGGCGCTGATCGCCAGTTGCAGGCCGCTGATCTGGAAGAAGAAGCTGGCCAGTACGGCGCCCAGCAGGACGAAGAAGCCAGCGGTGATGAAACCACCGAGGAAGCTCATGTCCTTGCGGGTGATCAGTACGTAGGCAGACAGGCCACCGAAGACCAGTGCGGTCATGGCGAATGCCGAGCTGACGACTTCGGCGCCACCGCTCATGCCCAAGTAACGGTTGAGGATCGGGCCGAGGATGAAGCCCATGAAGCCGGTGAGGGCGAAGGTCGATACCAGGCCCCAGGCCGAATCACGCAGCTTGGCGGTGAGGAAGAACAGGCCGTAGAAGCCGATCAGCACGACGAACACGTTGGGATAGCGAAAGCCCATCTGCTGCGAGACGAAGGCCATGATGCCGCTGAAGGCGAGGGTAAGCGCCAGCAGGCTGTACGTGTTGCGCAGGACCTTGCTGATCTCCTGCTGCTCGACCTGCTGGCCGTGGTGGACGGCGTAATCCTGTTCGCGCATGGCGACACTCCTTTGGTGTGTACCCAGGCGTTGAAGCCTGGTGAATGAAACGTATGGTTGCTGGAGCATACCAGAGCTGCCGCAACCCGCGACACAGAGAGTTTGACAGCTTGTTACATTAAGGTATTATTGCCGCCGCAAAACCAGCTGGAAGCGTGGCCGAGTGGTTTAAGGCAACGGTCTTGAAAACCGTCGATGGGCAACTATCCTAGAGTTCTTATCTAAGGTTGCCGCCTGTTGCACCTTATGACCGATGCCCGCTTGTCAGTTCGCTCATCAGCAAGACGTTCAGGGAAATTGGCAGAGTGGTTGAATGCACCGGTCTTGAAAACCGGCGAACGTGAGAGCGTTCCCAGGGTTCGAATCCCTGGTTTCCCGCCATATATTCTTGAAAATCAAAGGCTTAGGTTTCGACCTAGGCCTTTTTTTTCGTCCCGATTTTTTACCCCTTCCTTCTACCAACCCCAGGATCCTTCAGCGTGCCAGATAGAATGCAACAAAATTGTTGTGTTTTAGTGCGTGCTGTTGCGCCTTTTGGTGATGTCGTGCATCATCCGCTCCCTTGATTGGGTGAGGTACAGGTGGGAGGGGGAATGGCACGCGGAACACGGATCAATCGTCACGTCCATGTGACTGAGTCGGTACGTAACGGAAAGTCGCATTTTGTGTTGCTTTCAGATGATGGGTTCCTGAGTAAGTTTTTTGATAACTGGTCATATCAGTTGTCTAGGTCTCACCCGTTCAATACAGTCAAAAGCTATGCACTCGATGTATGTATTCTCTTAAACTTCATTTTTGAATATTGCTCTCGATTACTTGGTATCACACCAGTGACTCTCTCGAACGCCCTTGAGTCGTTTGAGGAATATCTCGTGTTTGGAGTTAATAGCGATGAGCAAATTATTCGTGAGGTCGCTATTGCTTTAGGTGCGACGCCTGTTGGTGGCGCTACAGCCAGTAGATATATCGTTTCTGCTAATAAATTCATTGATGCAAGTGAAGAGTTTCGGCTTGGCATGCTTCAGTTGGAAAGCTTGGGTTATGTGCCTCATTCATATATTTCTGTCTTTCCGCAGGGCTTAACCTTTGAAGGGATGGCTCCAGGTAAAGTCAGGGCTGCCATCAGGCGTAACAGTTGGTTCGCCGGTTGTCTGGCAGGTGGCGCCAGAAGGTTGAAATGTAAGAATTTGAAGCCAAAGTCCAAGCCTAGTTTGGTTGCTGATACTGACGAGCACGGAGGCGATGGCGTTGCGTTTCCTCTCGATCTTGCGGTAAGTATGATCGAGGGCGCTTCCTGTACGCGTGATGCGCTTTTGTATAGTGGGGCAGCAGCATTTGGCCCTCGTATTGTGGAGTTGCTTACACTCACATTTGATGATGTGAAGTGTGCCCAGGGAAAAATTTATATTGTAGATCCGCAATCGAGACAGCGTGAATTGTCACAATGGTTGCCGGCTGACGAAGTGAAGAAGATTTCGCACAAGGCAAGAGCCACGCCTGAAACATATGGTATCGAGCCATTTGCATCTCATTTCTGGGTGCTGTACGCACAATATTATGAAGAAGTACAGGAATTTGAGCGTGCAAATCCATTTGCCCCACGTCATAAGTTTGTATTTCGCAAGCTTGAGGGAGGGGAACCTCTTGTTAATTCTTATCAATCTGTATATGAGCGATTTCGTGAGGAAGCCTATAAGGTAACTGGGCACTACTATACTCCCCATTCAATGCGTCATATGTACGGCTATTATCTAGTGAACTTTTGTCCTAATCCATCTGATCCTAAGAGGTTTGGGTTGCCTATTAGGACGGTGCAAAAGTTCATGGGGCATAGAGAGTTGAAGTCTACTATGAGGTATGCGCGGAAAGATGCGCGAATGCTTGAGGCAACTTTGAGCGCCCTTAATTCCCTGCGAATGGGGGCGGCGGGGTTTTCGGTGTCTGATGTGCGGTTCAAGCATGTCATGCAGTTGAAGAACGATATTAGTGAAATCTTGATGGTTGGTGATAAGTGATTAATACAACAGATGAACCAGTTTGGCTGATTCCGAGCAATCAAATTTGCTATGCGCTTAGAAGTGCGTGCTCTTTCGCTGCTGCTGCATACCGGCGGCACTATGTGCCAGGCGACAAAGAAACGATCTATTATAAAGTTGACAGGATCGTAAAGGAGGGAGATTTCAATTTCTCCCAGTGGGGTGTGAGGCGAGCCAACGCTCTTATTAAGTCGCTATTGAGTGGCCAGCGCGTGGACTGGACTGAGTTTGAAGAGTCCTGGCGTTATCCAAAGCTCTTCGATGCGGCGTTCGTGAACTATTGGCGCTTGGTGTGCTTGATACTCTGGGGTAGGGGGATTCTGCTGACCCCTGTATCACTGCAGATGCCAGTAAAAATCGATGCTGTGCTAGATAGTGTGTGTGAGCTTCTGAATGTCAAATCGCTTCTCATGATCAGGGGGCTTCACGCTGGATCCAAACTGAACTATGTGGAATATCCCTATAAGGATAATGGGCGCCGTGCATCATTCTGGTTACGTTTTTTACAGAATACGACTATTTATAATGATCAAGATTTTTCAGAGGCTGATATCAAATGCCTTTGCGATCATTCATATGGCCCGGGAATCCTGCCATTCAGATATCACGATACGCATGGGTTTCTAGAGCTAATCTACGGCAATAATGTTGAGGCTCTTGATTGCCTCAATAATATATATCCAAAAAATGTTCCAGAAGATCCTGTCAATGCTGAGGAAAAGAAAAGGCAGCGTAAGGAACGTGAACATATTCGAAATAAAGACAGGTACCGCAAAGCAGCAAGGGTCTCGGTTGCAGATGCTGTCCAGCAAGGGATATCAGATTGCGTAGATTATGCTTCCGGTAATAGTGATCGTAGTATCGAACATATTATTGAAAGTCATTTCGTTCCTATTCGCTACAAAAAGATTTTTGATGAAGGCTCATCTCTTTATCAAGGTTTGCCCACGGTTGTAGTTGATCTTTATAAGCTTTTCCTCAATCTATTTCGTAGTTATTTGATTTACAAAAACTATGAGGGGAAGGAAAGTAGTAGATATGCAGTTATGAATGTGGTGGCTAGTTATTTGCTGGTCTATCTGCCGGGTTTCTTTATGAGGAGAGATGGTGATCTTAAACACTATCCTCGCACGCTCAATGATTTCTCGTCGGTCTTGTTTGTTACCCGGGACAGCATTGCTGTGGAGGGCGTATTTAAATACGAGAAAGAACCTCCTATGACTTTGCTTTGGTATATGCAAAAGCATGCCGAGATCTGCCCGTATAAGCCCATGTCTCATTATGGGAAAGTAAAAATCTTGGAGTTGTGGCTGGAGTATATATCTTCCATTAGGATGCAGCTTCCATCCGCAGATCAGTTTACTGTCCATTTTGGCCCCGGTTGCTTCCCTAGAACTTCAAAATCCTATGGTACAGTAAAGAAGGCCTTGCCTAGGAAATACTTTGCAACTTTTGTGAGTATGCTCTATTCCATGGAGTATTTGGTGGCTCACTTGAATTATATGGCCGAGGGCAAGGTTCCTGGGCGGATTAATGGTGAGCTTGTTCAGCCCTCTCTTGATGATT
The DNA here is from genome assembly GCF_050586605.1 of Pseudomonas sp. ES1. Taxonomy (NCBI): domain Bacteria; kingdom Pseudomonadati; phylum Pseudomonadota; class Gammaproteobacteria; order Pseudomonadales; family Pseudomonadaceae; genus Pseudomonas; species Pseudomonas sp. ES1. The sequence goes on from NZ_JBOBDM010000001.1 coordinate 19,098, forward strand.
TGAGGAGTGCCGAAGAATGGCAAGGGGTATGGGGTGTCAGAGGACGTCGGACGCGAGCGGTAAATTTAGAAGCGCTGAATTATACGCCGATATTTTATGATAATGGGGAGATTCGTAAGTTCGAATATATTCCTAGGTTTTACGATATTCGAGAGTATTGCATTTGGGAGATGGAGAATGGCAAGAGAACTGGAAAAACTATACTTGAAGAACGTGTTATCCCCAATGATGTGAGGCTTACTCAGGTCATGTGTGAAACTGGGTTTAGACAAAACCATACTATCTGGTTAGATGTCGAAAATTATGATCTAGGGGTTGATCGTAGCTGTACAAGCGCTCTTACATCTCTACAGGTGGCAACTGATAAGGCCCATGGTGCGTGGACTGCCATTGTGTCTCGGCATGTGGTAAGTGTTTTGGACAGGCAGCGCGATTGGTATCGTGAATGTGCTTCAGATTCTTATCAGAAGCCAGTTTGGTACAATCAAAAAACAAGGTCTAAATTTGGTGAGATCAAGCCGATTTTTCGGAGATTTAATGTCAAGGCGGGAAGTTGGAATAATTACAATAATTTCCCCGTCATGCTTTTGGCTCTGAAATATCATATCGAAAATACGATGCGTGATGCCGAGGATTATGAGCTTGTATCAATTGTCAGTGAGGATGGAGTTTTAGTAGACTTTGACGATTACAGCGACTATCCAGAGTCTGAGTTTCAGTGGAAAGATGTTTCTAGCACATTCACGCCACATGGGTTAAGGGCGGCATTTATTACTGATGCTCTGAATTTTCTGCCTCCGTCCATCGTTGGGCAATACATGACTGGGCAGACGGAAGAGCTAGTGCTTTACTATCAGATTGTTGATGGTGTTTACATGCCGAAGCATCAAAATATTCTGATAGATTATTTGAGTCGAAACCTTGATCAGTATTCGAAAGGGGATGCGCCTGAAATCGCCGAGAGGGTTTTCCAGCTAAGTGGTGAACTTGCCAAGCGAATTAAGCAGGATACTCCTGCCGCTGTTAAGCAGTTTGGTTTGATTAGTCTTCAGGGGACACGAGAGGGCAAGAATGGTTTGGATATCCTCTTGGCCAAGAATTTTACGGAACTTGCATACAATTCTACGCATATTTGCCCGTTTGGTAACAAGTGCCCTGTTGAGGTCGTGAAGGATTTCGGGTATCAGCAACCATGTGCCGTTTGCCCTTATGCTATCAGAGGGATAATGCACATACCTGCTATTAGTGCTGAGAAGGATAAATACAAAGAGCTGATTGTCTCAGTTGTCGAGAAAATTAAGCAGGTAGTCTCTCGGAACACAGGCTCCCAAGATGTGCAATTGATTGAAAATCTTAATGCTGAACACGATCATTATGCTCGTGAGGCATGCGCGCTCGAGGCAACTGAGCAGCAACTATATAAAATGCATCAGCGAGGGGATGTAGGCTCTTTTGTAGTTAAAGGCAAGGCTGAATTAGTCACGCACTTCGAGAAAGTAAAGGTTGCTGGCTCTGAAGGCATCATTAAGCGATTGGTAGATACTCTTGCTTGGCCCAATGTGACTAGCCCTACGCTTGATCTTGATTTTGCACATTTGCGCGCGAGGCTTTTGATGCATGATGGCAAGCTGGATGAATTGTTGAAAGTAACTGGAGGTACGCCCGCAAGCCAGCTTTCGGGGGTTGTGAAAAGCATGGTAGACTCTGGCGCTTTAGATGTGATGGATCTGGTGCGATTCGGGAGCGATCAAATAATCTTAAAACCACTCGAGAACGACCAGATGCTCATCTCCCGACCAGAGGGTTAACGTAGGTATGAGTATCCATGAGTAAGCGAAAAGATACCTTTAAAGATTACAGAGAGGGTATGGTTGAATCAAGATTGGCTTTAGTTAAAGCTGCCTTGGAACACCTTTCAAATGCTTACTACAATAATGTGACAAGACTTGCGAGGGATGTTGCGAGTTTTGTCACGGTTCTTGAGTCGACTGAAAATAACAACCTTCCTGATAAATATAAAAAAGCCGACCTGAAGCCAGTAAGTCATGTGACTATATTGCGTAATGATGAATATAGGCGGCTGCTGGATGAGTTTCTTCTTGGACTTAACCCTAAGGATGAAGGGGGGATTAAGCCATTTATCGATGTTGAGGCGTTGCTCATTAAGAATAAAGGGCTTGAAGCTCAAAACAGGTTGTTAAAGAATAAGCTTGTCAATGATCATGCTCAAGTTGAAAGGTTTGACGACGACATGGTGCGTCGAGGTCAGCAGCAGATAGATGACTTATTCTCTTCCCTGGAGCTTATGGTAACTGTTGTACAAAACATGCAGGCCGCGACCCAGGGTGTCTTCTATAGAGCTACCGCTGATAACGATCCGAAAGGTAAAGGGCCCGGTTTCTGGGGGCCTTACGGTTTGGTGGCCACAGCAGATGAGATGCTTGAGATAGAGAATATATCAAGGCGAATAGGAGAGTGGAGACAAAGCAAGGCTTTTTGACACTCAATCCTGGGCGCTAGTTAGTGGATATGCCTTGGCGCCCATTTCAATTCGAAGTAATTTCTCTGTAGGAGTCTGAGAGTTCGTTATTTGCTTAAAGATTGATTCCACAGCCGACGCAATGTCGCTTTGGGCAATCCGAGCTGTCGACCTGCTTCAGCTTGAGTAAGGCCTTGGGCCTTTAACTCGTGAACAGCCTTCCGTTTTCTTTCGGCTTCAATCATTGAGGTCGTCTTTCTAGGACGGAGCTCATCACTGAGTTCACTGTCCGCCAGATCAAGCTCCTCAAGTTCCGCCAAGCATTCTAAAAGGGCTTCACGTGCTGTGCACTTCTGATGGCAAGCAACCGCCAAAGTCAACAGGGACACCGGCTTCACGCCCAGTGCATTCGCTAACTCATAGCTCACGTCCACAGTGGCTGTGGTCTTAGCCGTCTCCAGCTGGCTCACGTGTGACTGGGCAACGTGTGTAGAGATATCGGCTTGGGTCAGGCCTTTCTGACTGCGAAGCAGCTGCAGCGCTGCCGCGAATGATGAACGCAGCGTCATCAACAATTTCCCAAAAAGTGATGGTATGCCGCGTTTGCGCAGGGTCGCACAAATCTATATATTGATATTGATGGCTCTGCTGGGCCTGATAGGTGATTTTTGGGTTGCAGCCGTGCCCGTCGCGCAGCCGGTGGCAACTGCTTAGCTAGAGCGAGAGGCGGATGGCGATTTCTGAAGCGGATGGGCTACTGGGGCAGGACGCGATCATTCTGCATGGCTCAGATTTGAGTCAGAAGGACGCCTTAGCTGCTGCACGTATTGGCTACGGCGGCAGGCCAGTGTGTGTGGTTGAGGACTGGGTCATCCTGAATGTGACCCTAACTGAGGCAGAGCAAGCCAGAGTCTACGAAGCGGGTTGTAAGCCGATGTTCCTGTTCGCTCACAAGGTCGTTTATGACGAGCGTCGTCGCTTCCAGCCAGGCAACTGGGTGAGGTCGTCCATGGGCACTTCCTTCGATGATGGATACGTGTTCGTAACCAGGAACACCGTGTACGTATTGCTCGGCCCTGGTTACCGCAGCACATCCTCTATCCAGGAAATTTTTTCTATTTATTGAGCAGTAGCCACGATTTCGCTCCGGCTGCTGAGGCAACTCTATGTTTCGTACACACGTAAATGAGATCGCAGGCGTCCCAGGGATGTTTGGAGATGGCCTGACGCACTGGCATGGTGTTTCTCGGGCACTGGCTAGTCACTGGTTTCACGTGAGCGTTAAGCGCTTTCACGATGGTCGCTTCGTCGCTTATGAAGAGATGGTTAACGACGAGCCTCGTCTGGTGGAACTGCTCGTGGCCCAGGACGAGGAGCTGGTGGTACAGGAAGTCCAGGTCGTCAGTCCTTCGTGGATGAACCAAGGTTCAGGCTGGAGGATGGAGAAGCTGACGTTGCTCTCTATGGGATACACCCAGGCTGGTGTGCCCACGTCTGTCCTTGAGGTCGAAGGTGGAGCGGTGTACGTCGATACACACGATCCCTGCTTCGATGTCGATTCTCTGACCGGATTGAAAGAGCTGTATAGGAGCCGTGTAGCAAGGGCGGATGCTGCAGAAGAGCCCCGGAGGGCGTAGGCATGACAGAGGACAACATGGTAGCGGTCGACTTTCACGTTAAGCGCTACTCGGACTTTGACCTACTACGGATCGCTCGAGCTGTAGGCCAAGGGTACGAAGGCGAGATCACCGCGTTTCTGGTGAACGTCCACATTCATCGGCTGAGCGCTGTTGGCGTCGTCTTCGGGCATGTGCGGCAAGGGCCTCATGGTCGTTTTGCCGATGGGCACCTGATCCAGACATCCGACATCATGAATGTCAGGAAGGAAGGCAAGTTCTGGGTGATCACGACCATGCACTCGCGGTACGTGGTGGCTACCTTCCGCCGTGATGGTGGGCGCCGGAGCTTGAGGGATTTTTGTCGCCTGGTTGGAGGCCACTTCCCCAATACACAGCTGCACTGATTTAGATCGAGCCTGCGCATGCCGAGGTGTGCTCAAGGCCTTCCCCTGCCTGTCATTCATGAATTGAGCAAGGAGCTGTAAGTGTTTATAAAGTTTGAATACCTGAAATTTGCTGGCTGCCTAGAGGATATTCGAGTTTTCGAGCATCTCTCGGGTTTCGTGCAAGTCATCATGAAAATCGACGGCGTGTTAATCCCCAACTGCAAGATCCCAATCCAGATCTATGAAGACCTGGAGCAAGGGTCTCATGTTGAGTTTTATGCTCTCGTGCAGAACTCAAAAAACAAGGTTAAAAATACCGCAATTGTCCTTGCAGCCAAGACTGCCAGCGGAAGGCTCCTGCGCGTGCCGAGTATGCGCTACAAAGTGCAGTTGCATTTTTGGGTGATTGCGGCGATGTGGGCTGCAATTGCATTTGTACTAAGCTGGATTGCCTTAGTCTTTGGGGCAGATTTCTTGATGGGTAGCCGCTCGATGTCGCTGCAGTGGGCTTTTATCAACTCGGGCGCCTCAGTCATAGGACTGCTGACAGGGGGATTCTTTGTGGGTTGCGGTATTTACCTATTTCACAAAACCTCAGTTCTCGATACGTGGAAGTCGATTGCACCCGCCCTATTAGTAGAGCGTTTCAGCAAGCTGCACCGCTGACTTCAGGGCGTGCCGCATTCGCGGACGGCTGTTGTGAACCAGGCCCCACATTCGTGTGGCCTTGCCCTGCGGGCTTCCATCCTCACGCCTTCAGCCATCCGTGGCCTGCGCGCTCCGCTTGCCGTTTGGTGTCAAACCCTTGTTTATAGGGGTTGTAACGTAGTTTTTGGAATGTAACATTGACGCTGTTACATTCCCGAAAATGCGTTACATCGCTAGTTTTTAGAGGGCGAGTCAGCTTCACTGAGCTACAGATTTTTGGACAAGCTCGACCTGAGATGACTAAGACTTTCCTCGGCAATTTCTGTAATCTGGCCCGATCATAGCTCCCCAAGGAACACCTCCCCAAGGAACACCTCCCCATGTCTCGTCTTGCCGAATTCCGCCGCCTTGAACTCCAGCTTGCTCAGCAGCTCGCAGAATTGGAAGCGATGAAAAATGAAGGTGCCATTCAGGCTGAAATGGAGTTTGAAAACAAACTCCGTGCCCTGCTTGGTGAGTACGGTTTCAGCCTTCGCGAGGTGATCAGCATTCTTGACCCTCAAGCTCGCGGTCGTGCTGCGGCTCCAGTTTCTCAGGCGAAAGCGACTCGTAAGCCACGTGAAGTGAAGACTTACAAGAACCCGCACAACGGCGAAGTGATCCAGACCAAGGGCGGCAACCATGCCATCCTCAAAACCTGGAAAGCCGAGCATGGCGCCGAGACCGTGGAGTCGTGACGTCAGTAATCTCCGCACCTTTAGCGGAATGGCTGCGATCCGCAGCCTAAGTGTCCGGCGACAAAACCTCTCTGAGGAAAAGACCTCTTTAACGACAACCTAAATCTCGTCGTGGAGAGCCGGAGACCCCGAGCAGTACCTTGTGAACCGCCCCTGTTGGCGGTTTTTTTTGACTGCCGATTCTGTTGTTGATACGGCGCTGTCCGCGCTGCCTATAGCTTGAAGGCGTGAAGAATACGAGGTGGCTCCTCCACGCCTGTCTGGCAGTTGTAAAATTAGCCAGCAACGGGTTCTGCAGGGCCTTTGAGCTCGATCTGATTGCCGTCAGGGTCGAAGCAATAGATCGATGGGCCATTGCCTTCCGCGCCGTAGCGAGTGACGGCATTTTCTGCGTGGATACCGTGGGCATGCATGTGGTCGAGGATCGCCTGTTCATTGAACGGCTCAACACGAAGGCAGAAGTGATCAACATTTCGTCCTTCCTTCCCCGCTGCGCCACCGCCGCTGGCGCTCAGTGGGCCCTTGATGTCCACCAGGTCAATCATCGAGCTATCGATGTCGCCTCCATGAATGGCTCCGGGCGATATAGATCAATCGTAAAGGGCACTATTCATCATGGCCAGTCGACTTTGTTGGGCGCGCGTGATATAGAGTTGGCTTTATTATTGATAATGTTGGGGGTGCAACTTTGAGTGGATCTAGACATCATCATTATCTTTCCCAATGTTACCTAAGGGGTTTCACTCAAGGCAGTGCCAAAAATTCTAAGCTCACAGTGCTGGACTTAAAAAGCAATACCAAGTTTGAAACAATTCCAAGAAACGTTGGCGGTATGCGCGATTTCAATCGTGTAGAAATTGCAGGCGTTGACCCTGAAATTGTTGAGAAAGCACAAGCCGATTTTGAGGGTGAAGTAGCAACGGCACTCAAGAAACTTGAGGCGACCTCTGATTTTTCTGGTGAGACGAAAAATGTCATTCTAGAGCTGATTGGCATGTTGGCAATTAAGTCTCCAGAGATGCGAAAGCATCTGGCCGAGCCGCAAGTGAAGATTGCAAAGCTAATGATGGCCATGAATTTGGAGTCGAAAGAAAGGTGGGAAGCTCAGGTTGCTGAATTTATAAAAAGCACAGGGGAGGATATTTCAGGTGGTGCAACTTACGAAGAGGTGAAAAGTGCATTCGAGCGGGGTGCACTTGAAGTGTCCGTGTCGAGAGAGCACCAGATACAGATGGAGCTGGCTGGGATGCGGGAAATAACAGAGCTTCTCCACCGGAGAAACTGGGTTTTATTAAAACCTGACGATGAGGCTGGTGAATTTATCACTACTGACAATCCTGTCAGTTTGACTTTCAATAAACCAGTGGCCTCTGCTTATGCCTCGCCCGGCTTTGGCTTGCCAGATACAATGGTTTATTTCCCGGTGTCAAAAAACTTGGCTCTAGTAGGTGAGTTTGGGGGGAGGGGTGGTGTGCAGGCAGCGAATAAATATTTGGTGGCAATGTTGAATAGCAAGGTGATTGCGAATAGCTATCAGCGAGTTATCGCGTCGAAATGTAATTTTAATTACATAGCAAAGGGCGGTGCGATGCAGCAGGGTAATGCGCTGTTATAAAATCCCCCCTAAGGTGTTGGCTACGGATGGTCTATTCTAAGCAATTCAGACAGTGGACAGTGTTGAGGTCATAGGCGTTTTGGACACCGTGAATGCACAGTGGAGATGCGGTGCCATGAAACTGGCCAGCATGCCTGTCGATCCATCTTGGGGTAGCCTTGCGGCTCGCGATCTGAGTCTCAATGAGCTCATTTGCGTGCGCTAGGGTTTTCAGTGGGTGAGCCTCTTCTCAAGCTCTTTGAATTGCTCACCGAGGCGCAGTCAGTTAATCAGGCGCTTTCAGGCTCGGCTCAGTGATCTCGTCAATATCTATCGACTCTGGCTGAGCTGTTTCAAAACTCCCAGGGGATATCCATTTATTTGCCTCTTCTAGGAACTCATAGAAGCAGTCTCGAAGGGAATCCCTATAATCAGTCATATTGCTGAAATAGCGTATAAAATTCTTGTGGCCTTGGTCTAGATTTGCTGTGTCGTCATAAAAAACTTGAGAAGGTCTGTAAACCTCACTTTCTGGATGTTTTTCGTACTCATCCACAAACAACCTGACCTTGTCGGTGATGACAAGCCATTGAAGTGCTTTATCGGGCCCAAGAGGAGCTGCGATAGCTAGGGTCTGCTGGAAGTCCGCGAATCGAGAGTGCGCGGTGAACAATGCACATTTCAATTTGGCGTAATCAGGCTGTTCCTTTACCTCCTCTAAGAATGCGTCGATCCTTTTCTTCGTCAGCACGTTCACATCTGCCTGCGTAATCGCCATTGTGTGAGCGAAAAAATGCCTTTTCTCGTAAGCCTGAATAACAGATGCGATCAATAAATTGAGTATACCTATAGCTTTTTGTTCGTTCTTATAGCGCGGCCAAAGGTCAATCAATAGGTAGAAAAAGTAGGCTGCTATGAGGCCTGTTAGTAAATCCCCAACAATGTCCTCAAAAGCGTCTGATCTGAGTGCAGCGATGAGGCGGGGCCAGTCTTTCATAGTCTCCGGTACGTCAAACTTGATTTTGACCACGAGCAACAGGGCAAAGGCAATCCAAGTACCACAAAACAACCAGAACTCCCTGCGATCCTTCAAGAAGCCGAACATTCTCATCTCCATCAAGAAGGGCGCCGCAGGGCCCATGTGCACTCAAAACCGACATCATACTGATGGTACAGCCTGATCAGCCAGCTCGCAGGATTACCAAGGCCGGCCAAGAAGGCGTAGAGCGCCTTTACCGTGAAGGCTTTCGATACAGCAGGCGGAGGTGATGCTTCTCGAACTGAGCCGGCGTGGGGAGATTACGGGAGATCTGTTCGCATCGGCTCAACCGATGGCCAGTGAGAAGCTCAGATTGTTTTAGACACTGTGAGCGTCCGCTGGGGACGAGGCACCATGCGCCTGGCGGTGTGCCGGTCGACCCTTCCTGGGCTTGCGGCGCGAGATGGTGAGCCAGAGCTAGACCACAAGAATGGAAGAGCTCTGCTGTCTACAGTAAATAGAGGGTGGGCACGCAGCGGCTCTAACGGAGCCGCAGTAGCTGTCACTATCCTCCCGTCACCCAAAGGTAGGTCTGCCAGAGACCAACCCCGATTCCCACAACGGTGGCGACAAGTGCAGCTCCTTTCGCGAACCGGGCTTCGAAGAGCCGGTCAAGGGCGACTCCGATGCCTTTGGACGCAGTTCGGAGCTTTCCTGTTACCATTTTTCGAACTGTGGAGTTCAGGAAGCCAATTTTCGACAAAGTCGAGTTATGCATCCGGATGAACTCTTTGTTCTCAAAGGCCTGAATCTCCTCTTTACCTTCTAGGAAATGTCGAGGAAGCCCACCATTCAGCTCCATCAGCGACTTCATTTTGGGGTGGCTGGCGTAGCCGGAACCATAACGGTCAGCTAGAAGGTCGTTCAGATTCAGCCGGCGCTCAACGGGGATCACTGGAGCGTCTCTGCCGCCCAAAGCTCGGTATCTGTGCTCTAGATGTTCGAAGCCGTAGGTCAGGTTTCGCATGTTCCAGTGGATCCAGATTTTGTCGCGACGGTCACGCACGAACCGGTAGAAGCCGGTCAGAAGCTCCAGCTCAATCGCATCAAAGCTAGCCATCACCTCGTCTCGCCCGATTCGCAGCTCCTCGGCTATAGAGTGCGTAGAGAAGCTGACTGCTTGACCGGTCGCATAGTGAGTGATGGCTATAGAAGTGATCCGAGGTGAGAGCCCCTCGTTGTCGTCGTATAGGCTTTGGCAAGAATAGTGAATGGTGAAAAAATTTTGAGGCGCATTTTTGACTTCCCGGATGAAGGCCCGGCTATCCGTAATGCTCATGTCTCTACCTACGCCAGTTCGGCACCGAAGTTCGCGACCGGTGATCATGAAGCTGTGCGGAGGTAACGGCAATAGCGTTGATGGCATGGCCGCAATTTTGGCAAGCGGGCTGTGCATATTCGCTTATCAGCCTAACGTTGTTGATGGACTATCCTTCCCTGGCTCACGTTGCTTGGATTGCGTAATGCTGGCATGGCATCGAGTGGGATAGCCATGGCAAAAGGGAGAGCTGGTGAAAAGAGATCTGAGCAAGATGCTGATGCCCGACCATCCGCTGTACACCGAGGCTGTGGAAGCGCTGAAGGTCTATCATCAGGCCGAGGCTGATGGAGTCGTGGGGATTGAGCTTGAGCGTCTGCGGTTGATGGCTGAGCATCGTTTTCAAGCCGTCACTGATTATCAGCTTCGAGCCCTTGGCGGGCCGGCAGAGAAAGGCCACTGAACCTCTGGCTGACCACATCTTACCTATCAGCTATTCAAGGCTTTCTGCACGTCGTCGACCGCACCGATCCAGTGACGGCCCTTGTCGCGTGGGCTGAATCCCAGCCTTTTGGCGAACGCTGATGCGTTGGTATTGGCGGACTCGATGGCCAGGTAGCGATAGCCGAATTGGGGAGCCAGTTCCACCAGACGCTGCACCAGCGCTCGACCATGCCCAACACGTTCCTTCGTGAAGCCGATCCGAGCCGGGACGAGGCACTCTCTTGGCCAGTAGTCATTTGGCTTCACAAACATGCGGATGTAAATGTCGAACTGCAGGCTCAGGGCCGACACGGTCGCGAAAGTTCGTCATATCGCGGGGCTCTGGTAGGGGACAAAACGGGAAAGTATTGCCAAATGTTACAGCCCGACGAGGCTGGAACCCGCATGTTTGAAGGGCTGTGCATCCATACAGCACGATTTTGGGATCCAACTAACAATTTGCGCACAAGTTATCCACAAGGGGGATACCTTGCATTGCCAAAATGACCCCATTATCTTGTATCTCGTTCCGCTAGAAACCCCACATCTTGTGTTTTTGGCGGGCACGCTGCGGATTCAGAAAGGCAGCGGGTATGCGTGCAAAGTTTGGTCGCCGAGCACGCATAACCGCCTTCCCTGAGCCAATGCGGACATTGGTGGGACGCGCATTAGAGAAAAACCGAGTCTGGCTGTCAACCATCCAGCCCGGTTTTCCGCTCAAGGGTTGCTCCTGCCTATTTGATCCAATATCGATACAGGAGCACATCATCGTGCCGAAAAATACGAAGCAAACCTCTTCCACTGTAGCCACCCTGGCTTCCGAAGTTCTTCGCAGCGGCAGCTCTTCTGCGATCCAGAAGGAGCTGGCCGGCTCGGCTATGTCGCAGGCATCCACTGGTAAGCAAACCAGTGCCGAAATGGAGACCAAAGCCAGCCGTGTTCTCGAAAGCGACAAATACAACGCCACGACTAAAGCGCTTGCAGGCTCGGTGCTTTCTCAATCGAACAAAGAGCGAGGCAACTGACATGGCCCAGTATTTCGTGAATCGGAACAAGCAAGCCAACGGCGACCATGAGGTGCATACCAGCTCTTGCATCTACCTGCCTGCTCCTCAAAACCGCCTCGACCTCGGTTACCACACAACCTGTGTGACCGCTGTGCGCCAGGCTCGGAACACTTACCCCCAGTCCAACGGCTGCAAAACCTGTTCTTCCGTGTGCCATACGCAGTAGTCGTGGCCTAGCTGAAGACCAAACCAGGTGCTGCCCGCTTCATGGCGGGCCCACCTACGACTGTCGAGCTCACCGGGGAGAAAATTCCATGAGCTATCTCGTTTACTGCACGTTTGATCTGAAGAATGCGTCCTCGAGAGATTATGAGAAGGCGTATGAGGATCTGAATGCGATTGGCCTAGCCAAGGTTGTTAAAGCAGATGCTGGCCAAAACGTGGTGATTCCAACGACTTCGACGATGGGCTTCTTCAACGGATCGGGAGCAGGTGCCGTGCGCGATTCGGTTTGCAGCTCTGTTCAAAAGGCGTTCGCCAATCGGGGGTTCACCTCCGAAATCTTCATTGTCGTGGGCGAGAATTGGGCCTGGGGTGGGGCCACTACTTAATGGTTCATGGCCCTACGGATGGGGCCGATGACCACAAAGAGGCATCCAATTTTCACAGAGCGTCAGACTCGACCCTGCTTTCTGTATCGGAGTGGGTCTTGGGGCTGGTTTTCTTTCGAGCAGCAACGGCAAGCGGGTGGTTATGCTCGCGTGATCCCGAGTGGGCTCGCCAGCGTTGGCGGCGCTCTCGCCGTGGCGTATCAACCTGACGTTCTTCATCGACTATCCTTCCCTGGCTCACGCTGCTTGGATTGCGCAATGCTGGCATGGCAGCAAGTGGGATAGATCAGTACAAATACTTGAGGAAGCCTGTCGTCTGGGCAGAACAGAGTTTGCTCCACGTTACTGTTAACGGCAGGCTAGAAGCCCTGCGGCTTCTCACCCGCGCTCCATCACACATCGCTTGGCTCAATAAAATGTGAGACCAGGTTCCGGACGTCCCTACTTCCTTGCCAACCCTGACCCCGTGGCAATCTTATGCTGGACGGAGATGCTCTGTGATTTCCCGAGCTCGCTCAGGTGAGACATGGGAAGTGGCAGTGCCTAGCTGACACCTATAGTCAGGTGATCCTATGGACAGAATGATGGCAGTTTAGTAGCTTTGGTCGCTTGATGATCCACCTCTCCGGCTGGTTTGGGTACACCCTCAGGGCATACCTTCTTCAACTCTTGTAGCGTTGAGGGCGCCCAATAGTATGAGATTTTTTTGATAGGTGATGGAATGCTGAGCAGGAAAGCTATTTTGATTGGGGCTCCTAGCGTAGAGACATATCTGCCAGGCGTTGTCCAAGATATTAAGGATATGAAGGCGTTTCTATGCTCTCCTATTGGTGGAGCTTGGCGAGAGGATGAAATAGTCACACTCGTCGACCAGTCCAAGGCCACGGTTACCAAATACCTCAACTCATGTGCGGATGTGGATTATGTCTTTATCCTCTGCGCAGGGCACGGAGAGCATCAGGTGCTCGGCACTAACGGTAGTACCGTAATTTATTTGACAGAAGAAGATACACTAAGCATCGACTCTATAAACTCTCGGGGCAAACGCCAGTTTGTGATTGCGGATGTATGTAGGCACGAACGAACGATAGCAATATCGGAGGTTCTTCTAAAGGCTGCCATGGAAAGTTACAGTGCGGAAGATAAATTTGATTATCGTGCTGCTTTCGACTCTGCGGTGATGAACTGCTCTGAAGGTAGGATTGTCGCTTATTCTTGTAGCGTGAATCAGTCCGCAGGTGAAGATGAAAAGGGTGGTGCATTTACTCAGGCTCTTATGGCTAGCCCAAATGCTTACCTACCTGAAGGAAGTCATGGTATTGTAAATGTTAAACAAGCATTCGATTGGGCTCACAGCCAACTTTCTAAGAAAAGCTCTGCTCAAACCCCCGTATTTAATGCCGGGCGCCGTCTGGACTATTATCCGTTCGCCGTGATAACAAAATAAAATGCCAGACTACGACGAAACCAAGTGGGGAGCAATGGATGTCAATTACTTAGTAGTCGAAACAGACGGCTACATTGTATTTGTTGATTCATCCAATACTCTGGACTGGAAGACTAGCGACGAGTACGACAAGGCTAACTCACATAGTCAGGCGGGGCGGCAAAAAACTCTATCTCAGATAGGAATATTAGAGTGTAAACCTAATGGCCACCTTCCGGATAAGTTCTCCTTGGATTTTAAAAGATTGCTAGGGGAAGCCCTTGCCTGTGCACTTGAGGGTGAGTTCGATACGGCTTCTGGAATACTCGCCAATGCAGAGGTTTATCTAAAAAATCGTAGTGAAGAGATAGCTCGCGAATGGTATTTGACAGAGGCAGGTAAGGCAGTCGCTGTCATTTTAACCATGGGCATCGCGATATGGATATTTAGAGATACGGCAAAATCTGTGATCGGTGCCATGCCTTTTCAGTTGATTTTGACAGCGGTTGCTGGGGCCATGGGTGCTTTACTGTCGATCATCATGCGCATGGGCGGCGAGAAGCTAGACTGTCATGTGGGAAAGAATATTCACGAACTTGAAAGCCGCTATCGGGTAGTAGCTGGCATGCTTTCAGCAGTATTTGTCTATCTTGCGGTTAAGTCTGGCCTAGCTTTCTCCTTCGCTGATAAAGGTGGTGCTGGCTTCTTGTTTATCGGTTTCTTATCAGGGCTCACCGAGCGTCTTGCACCAAGCATTTCCGCAAAAGTGACGGATACTGAAAAATAGTAAGTAATTGAATAGGCAATAGCCACCGGTTTTTCCCTCGACAACTCTAACCAGTGGGGATTTAGAGCTGCCTAACAGGAGCCGCCTTGGGCTCTGCACTATCTATCTATAAATATATCCGCGATCACGAACTCAAAGAGGCCCTCAGGATCTCTTCGACTCATTAGTCTTCGGTCTTCGGGCTTGCCCCGCTGGATAATTTTCAGGGGATGTTTTCTGTAGCAGGCCGGTATAGCAGACCAGCTTTTTGTCTTCAGCAGTCTCCCGCTGATGACGTTGCGACAGGGAGAAGTGATGTGACGATTGATCATCGACTGCAGAGCCTGGAGATCGCGAGGCGCAGTGCGCTGTGGGCACTTGCCGATCTAAAGCCTGGAGACGCTCGCGCTGAAAAGGTGCTGGCTGAACTCGACGAGGTTGAACAGGGCCTGCAGGGCGTCGTGAGCGTTGATCAACTCTCGGCCCAGGAACTCGTCGATGTTGTCACTACGAAGCTCCACAACGGCGTCCAGCTGATCGCTGAGGACAGCATCCCTGAACCGTGGCTGCAGCGCTTTCAAGCGGCGAGTGTTGGCTCTACCCGCCTGGCAGAGGGGCCCTATCTGCGCGACTTCGAGAAGTTCGTGGCCGTGTGGCATAAGGAGCTTGAGCACCTGAGTGCCCATCGCAGTAAGATGGTCGCGATGAAGAGAACGATCCTGGGCATGGCAGAGGCCGGCGAGCCGCTCTTGCAGCGGGCTCTCCAAGCCATCCGGGCCCATCAGCAGGCGGTGAATGAAGGGAGGTCAGCCGAGGAGATCGAAAGGCTCCGTCTCGAGGCTGATCACCTGTATCAAACCGTCATCGACTTCCAGTTGCACAAGGCTGGCACGCTTGGCGACCCACTCCACCAAAGAAAAGGACTGACCTAGGATCGAAGTAATCTTTATTGGCCTCGTGCTGTATTTACCGCAAGCTCGAGTTTTGCTGATGCAGCAATAGCTTGATCAACCATTGCTTTGCTCACCATCTCTTCTCCTCCATGCATAATTGCATGTCTTAAGGAGATAAGAGTTTTAATTTTTTTGGTAAGCTCTTGGTCTATAATTTTTTTGCGAGCTAAAGATTCTAAGATTTGAGAGTTTGGAGTTCTCTTGTCTTGTTGGTGGCGCCCTTGCTTGGTCGTCTTGTACGAGAGATCAATGCATTGGGATAGAGCATTCTCAATGCGAGAGTAGTTCTCAATAAATTTGTTGAAGTTACCCTGTTGGCCCTCACGAAAAGGGTCGATTTTCTTCTGGATTTTCTTGCTTGCTGACTTTATGTTTCCGGGTTGAACGATGTCAACGATAAAGAAAAATATGGCTAGGAAGGAAATTCCAAATAAACACTGTGCTGAGTTCATAAGTATAGTGAGGCGCTGGATGTCTTTGTCAGTCTCATAAGCTATAACCAATGAGGCGACACAGATTGTTGTCATTGCCAACGCTGTGATGAATGATAGCTGCTGAAAGTATCGGTTTTCTAGTTTTTCAATGGGTTCGGCGAGCGTTGGGTCATCTTTGGCCTCGCGAATGAACTCGCTGCGAAGGAATATATAGCCGGCGATTGTTAGGCCGTAGATTGCAGCAATTACTTGGGCGGAGGTCGAATACAAATACATGATTTGATTTTCGTTTAGCTGAACCCAGGCGTTGTCCAAGCCTTCAGTGCAAAAGTAGCGTAAGGATACTAGGAGAGTGAGTAGGAGTGTTCCGAAAATGACACGGTTCGGAATAGCGTGGGCCTTAAGCATTTCGCGTCCTTGAGCGTAGGCGTTTCATTTACGTATAAACATCTTGGGCTAGCCCAGGGGGGTAGCATCATGAGAGTAATGCCATTATGCCACTTTTGGCGGTGGAGGTATGCTGCCGCGCCCTGTGGCGTCGCAGCTGCATGATCATGAGCCGTGGGGTGGGCATCAGATGAAAAAGCACGCAGCTCAATTTCGTGTAGCTGCCGATCCACACCTCGATGAGAGGCTTTCTTGTGGCCTTTGCAGGCCTGGCTGCGGGGCTGAGTTACGTAGGCTCCTGATGTGCACCAAGGGGACTGGCGGGTAGGTGTGGTAGTCGGTTTCGGTTGAATGCCGAAGGCGAAGCAGCTACTCTCAGCCATTACGCCATCGAGGCTCGTTCGGGAGCCGGGCATGGCTGTAGAGGTGGCACTGGCAAATCCAATCGCACGCTCACTGGTCAGGAGTCAGGAGTGCTAAATGCTAAGCTGGGATGAGTTTGATAGAGAAGAAGGCGGAACTGTAGCCTCTACGATGAGGACTATGTCTTCGATAAGGCGTGGCGATCTTTACGCTAGCGCTATAAGGCGGACGCGGGATTCTATTTGGAGGAGATACAGGACTCAACACATACGTATTGGCGGTGATGACGTCGCTGTCGCGTACTGGGTCAGTAGAAGCATAGATCCATTTTCAGTACATGATATATTTGCGCTCCTGAAAGGTCAGGCTGATCGTTTCAAGTTTGAGTTGTGCATGGGCACACTCGATGCTTTCGCAAAAGTTGTAATTGCGCTATGGCTTCAATCCCTTCGTACAACCTTGACTACACCCTTCTCTGCTTATGATGCTGAACTGAGTGTTCGCAGGCATAGGCTTCGCATCTTCTCTTAATTAAGTTTTTTCACTCAAAAACTAAATTAAGAGGCTTTACATGCAAATCAATGTCCAAGGCCCGAGCGGCCCCGGTTCGGATAAATATCCGCCGCAGTCTATCCACATTACTGTCAATTTTGGGGCTCCCTGTCCCGCGCCGCCAGAAAAGTCAAAAGTCCAATGGCTTAAAGTTCTTGGAGTTGGCGCGACTGTTATTACAATCGCTACAAAGGTGTACGGGCTATTCGTTAAGTAAGTAGGTGGAACAGCATGCTCATTTGTGAAGCCTGGAGCAGTGCTGCTTAAGCTGATCTTCGGATACGAAAAACGTGCAAGCCTGGCCTCAAAGCTCAGCTTCTGAGGGCTCATCATTTATCAGGCCTTCGCTCAGGGTTCGGACAACGGAAAGTGTCTAGCCGAACCCTGACATTGCGCAATCCCTGGAGCCCTCGCCACGCCTGGCTCACAACGAGGAAGTCTCCTGGTTTTTTCGGATTTCTTAGCGGGTTTTTCCGCACACCGTGCGCATGTCACGGAACCTCAGGCGGCGCAAGCATGCAGGCGGGCTTACCATTCTTGGTGATCACGAACGAGTGCCCCTGCTGCAGGAGCTTCATAATCCTCTGGAAACGCCGTCTTGCCTGCGTTGCGCTAATCACCTGCATGCCGAAGCCCTCGCTCTCGCAGAACTGAGTTGAAAGTGGCCAACTCTTCAGCCGACCACCCCCAGTTCACTCACATTTCAGGATGGATGTCGTCGAAGAAGTTGACGTCCAGCTCGAACTCCAAGGTGCCGAAGCGGGCCAGCAGATCATCCCGCAAAGCTCCCTCGGCATACGACTCAACGTCCACAAAGTAGCTGTAGATCATCCCGTCATCAGAGGTGTTCGCGGTTACTTCGGCATCTGCCAGAAGCTCGGCATCCTCCTGGGATATCTGAAGCTCACTCGCCAGCGCTCGCGCCATGCTACTGCGGGGACGGTTCTCCTCTGCTTCAATGGCCTGCTGCTGCGCCATGTACTCCCATTCACCCCTGCGATCACGGTCTGCTTCCGTTTCGCTGCCGGTGATGGAAACACCATCTTCCCCGAGCGACCACTTGCCATCCCGCCGAATCAGATCAATTTCAGCTTGGAGGAAGAAAGCCGTGCCGTAGTAAACCCGATCAGGATCCTGCTTGCCTTGCCAGGTAATAGACATGTCCAACTTGAGTACGCCAGTCGCATCGTCATAGGCGGCTGACTCCACCTCGTATTCGCCGATAGCGAACTCGCTGGCGTTGGTCTCGGCCATGGGGTCGGAAAGCAGATCCTCCAGCTCTTGATCCAGCTCGGAGAACACATCGTTTTTGTGGAGGGCGTCCTTGAAGTCACGCACGCCAAAGGCGGCGAGCATCAGGCGAGGATCCGTGGGGTTTCGCCGGGCGACGACAACGAGCTCGTGGTACTCCTCGAACCCTGCCTGACGCGCAAGCGCTTCTTGGGCAGCAGAAAGCTTGATGTCGTATTCACGAGCAAGCTGCTTACATTGCGATTTGATGATGCTGAGAGGGGAAAAATCGGACATGGCAAAGTCTCCAAAATCAGTTGACGCTTTTGGTTACCGATTGCCTGTTCACCGGGCAGCGTCTGATTAGGGACATGCCGATGTAAAACGGAGGGTGAATCTACGATGGGCTATTGCTTCGCGAAACAGGCGCCAGGCGACCATCACCGCCTGGCCCGATCATAAATCAGCCAAACTGACTCCGCAACAGGCTGCAGAAAGGGCATCGCCAGGCTGGTTTGACGGGGAGTGCTATGAAGGATGTTTGGGTATCAGAAACGACCGCAAGCGGAGCGTGCCGGCTCACGATGGGCCAGAGGCGAGAAAATGGAAACCCAAAAGGGCCGGAACCTGGCAAAGCCAGGGTTCGGTAGTCGTGGACGGACGAGGCGGTGAGGGCGGGCTTCAACAAGAAGTATTTCCAGAACGTTTACTCCCTTTCTGCGGGTATGCCCATAGCTCGTACATCAGCTCTATGCAGATGGGGGAGGCGCAGTCGATGGATGATCAGCGGATGCTGGCCCTAGTAGCTTTGCAGACCTCCGTGCACGTTATGGCAAGAACGGTGCCGTTCTATGCGGAGCTGTTCCCAAGAGGCCGGGCTGTCTTGGAATCGGCGCCGGCAGAGGCTCAGAAGGTGGCCTACTTCTGGGGCTTCACGAGTGAAGATATGGATCACCTGTTTGACGAATGACAGGAGGTGAGGGCATGCCGCTTCGCGGCCAAGCTGTCGTAAACCGAGCCTCTGCGTTCCGCATCGTCTCGGCCCTTTCGGGCTGACATCCTTCATGCCTTCGGCATTCCTGGCGTGCGCGCTCCGCTTGTTATTTGTTTTTCTCTATGACGGCCTTAGCTCTATAATTTAAATCTACCCTAGGTGCGTTCATAATGGTATTCGTGTGGATTGATAAAAGCGAGCCACTGCTGGTTTTACACGCTGAACAATTACTATCTAAGCTCTAGGAAATAGAGTGCTTAATATTCATAAGAAAGTTTTTCAAAGCGGTATCGCTCTCATCAAGCTCGTCGATCCTTGAGTCGATTTGAATGGTTATGTCCTTGATGATTGGGTTGAGACTCGTAACAATTTCTATTAGCTCAAGGCGTTTAAATGCGAGTTTCTCATAGGTTGTTATTCCTTTGTCTGAGATTGGAGAGTAGCGTAGGTAGTGTAGTTTTTCTGTTGCAATATGGATAAATTTTATATGGGTGTCGTATTGGAAAGCATCGCTGTTGGGGTTTATTATAAGATGCGAAATGTTAGGAGTGTCTACGCTTGGGCTCTTCATGTAATTGCAGTCGATGCAGGCGTAGGTAAGGTTCTTCATGTTGAAGATGTATTTCGGGTTTTTGCTTTTCCCCCTAATGTGTTCAATGTGCCATGACATGCCATGCTGGCCCATTACTCGCTTGCAGTAGGCGCAGCGACCTGAGATTTTTTTCTTTAAAAGTTCTTTGACTTTGCTTTTTAAGGTGGTTAGTGAAGTGTGTTCGGAAGCTGTGATTTTGGTTTCTTTTTTCTTTGACTTTAAAGCGTCGTCTGGTCTGGAGAATACACTCCATGCCTGGCTCGCAGTTATGGTTTCATCGCTAATGCATTGTTCAAGTCTATTTAATACCCCCAGGGCTGTTGCATCAGCTAACTTTTTCATTTGCCTTCCTTGCATTTCGCAGTTGAATGAGCTCTAGGGCTTGATCTATCACATTCTGTTTGTCTGGCTGAAGGTTGTCGGTATCCCTTAGTTCTTTAAGTTCAACAACGCTGTTTTCGTTGGGTTTCGGTGAGGTTGCATCAAGTACGAGTTCCGCGATTCTGATATCAATTGCTTTTGAGTTGTATGTTGGGGTATGAAAATGCATCAGTGTTAGATCATCGCAGCTTCGAATTTGGTCGGCGTCAATGATCTCGAAATTCTTGTCAGCTGAGTCAATGTTTATTTTCTCATGTGCTCCTTTTAAAACAAATATCGTATCGGAGCGGCTGTTTCTCGCAGCCTCTGAAACCAGTACCGGTGAGTGAGTGGCTATAACTACATGGTAGTTTCTGTAAGCGGCAAGCATTTTTATAAGGTTTTTATGAAACTCCATTTGCCATTGCATGTGAAGGCTTATTTCCGGCTCGTCAATCAGGATCAGAGCGTGCCTAGAGGCTCGGCTAATGATTTTTAGTCCGAGCGATATAAGATTCCGCTCGCCAGAGCTTAGCTGTTCAAATTCGTGCTCGACTTCTTCATCTTTTAAATAAAGGGTGACGCTTGGACGGGTTTGCAAATAAGCTATCATTAGATTAGCTTCATCTGGGAGAAGTTTTCGAAAGTTTAGGCCGTTATTTAATATTTTAATTATTTTATTGCGATCTGATGTGTTGAATTTCTGGTTGAATTTATCTGGCTGGATTCTTCGACGGTCTATGGTGGATGCAAGGTTCTCTGAATTCAGATTCTCGGTGGCTCCAAGTTCGATATGGAATTTCTTTTCCAATGTTTTTTCGAGTTCAACGAGATGCTTGTAATGCCCCTGTGCTACTGACTCTAATACCAGAATTGCCATTTGCCTGCTTAAGGCAGATGAAAATATTGCGTTTCCCGAACTGCGCAGCCCTAGATATCGTCTAATTCGCCCATCTCCAAATGTGAATCTATCACTAGCGGCAGTTGTAATGCATAGTATTGATTTTATTATGCTGTTGGTGTTGTTTTCATAGTGATCGCAAATATCAGATAGTAGCCGGCTTTTGCCTGAGCCGTTATCTCCTATTATATACGATATCTTAGGATTCCGATTGTTTATTACGGATTTGTCTATGATGTTTGTCAGGTTTTTCAATAAGGTTGTCAATTGGGAGTTCCGGTGTTCTTTAGGGTTTTTTAGTTTGAAGTTTCAATGCCTTGCTGCGGTTTTTCGTGGCCAATTCCTACATTGCTGAATCAATGCGTTAGAGGGATAAAAATTAACCTATTATAGTTGCGCTCTCCTTAACGCGTAAGGTGAGGAGTCGCAGGTGACTAAGTGGCCGAAAGCGATCTCACTCTCACTGGTAGCCCGATAGTTGCTTTTCCTGATCCATTCCACGAGCTGATCCGAGAAGTTCTCTCTCTTAGAGGGATGAGCTTTTCCAATGCCTTCCAATGCAGAACCTTCCAAGTCAAGTCTCGTGGTGTGGCGAGATGCCATCGCTGGTAAAGGTATCTTGTCTCGCAAGATTGATCTACCGATGGGCGGGGACTGAAGTGATGTGTGCTCGCCGTTGAAAACGGCCAGGCTGGCGTGAACTGAGCCTGGCATCGGCTGAGTCTCGGCCCTAAGCGCGTTCGGGTCAGCATCCGTACCGGCATGTTCAATCCTGACGAGGCGAAGTATGTGAACGGCCTGCTCGTTGAACTGCCATACCCTACGGACGACACTCGTCTGCTCACCAAGGCTGCGCTGGAGGGGGGCGAGCGTGTTTATCGTGAAGGCTTCCGATACAGCAAGGCCGAAGTATTGCTGCTCGGCATGAGCCAGCGTGGGGAGATCACAGGTGACCTTTTTGCAGCGTCCCAGCCTGCGTCCAGCGAAAAACTCATGGGTGTCCTAGACACCGTGAATGCCCGGTGGGGACGCGGCACCATGAGGCTGGCCAGCGTGCCTGTCGATCCCTCTTGGGGCATGCGGCGGGAAATGATGAGCCAGAGCTTCACTACAAAGATGGACGAGCTTTGGACGGTCTACTGTAAGTAGCAGTACCGGTAGAGGGAGGGCGGGAACGATCTATTTCTTCATCGAGGACACGAACGAAAGCGTGAAAATTGGCCGAGCCAAGGACGTCGAGCAGCGGAGAAAAGCTCTTCAAACAGGCAATCCCAGAAAGCTCCATCTGCTGGGTTGGATTCACACAAAAAACGGCGCCGATGTATCTCTGGAGAAGTCCCTTCACAAGGAATATTCCCCTCATCGAGGCTCCGGTGAATGGTTCGACATAGACCCTGCGGACGTTTTGCCTATTTTAGCTCGGCACGGAATTGATGGCTTCGCAGGGCTCTCGGGCAAATCATTCGAGGTCATCGGCCATGACCAAGACGGTATCCCTGAGTATCACGGAGTGTGGGCGTGGGGAGATTTGGAGCATTACGAATGCTGCCCTTTCTGCGGAAGCTTTTGCGGCCTGCAGTATCAAGAGGCATCTTGCATGTACCACTGCCTGCAGTGCGATGCGTTTACGTCCCTCGAAGACCCTAACCATCAAGAAGAGGAGTGATGTAAATCGCCGGACAAAAGAAAGCCCGCTGCTAGGCGGGCAAGGTCTATCACACGTAGGGATAGCTGGAGTCTCGGGCATCGCATGTGAAAAGCGCGTAAAGATAAGGTCAGCAAAATACTGACGTTCGTAGTTGAGGTTTCAACGACCGAGAGCCCAGCCCCTTCCGTCCGTATGCCTGCTGAGCGAGAACCCCTGACAATTCGGGATATGATTCGCTACCTCGTACTGACGCCAGTCCTGCATTGCATCACCGTCGATCTCCTGCGGCTTTTTCTCGAGGAGCCAGCGCACGGTGTTGAGGTACTGGCCATGCGAAAACACCACGATCTCATTGGCCGAGTGTTCTGCGATTCGGTCAAGAAAATGCAGAGCTCTCGCCACAAGATCATGGAAGGACTCTGCTCCTACACCGTCCGAAAAGCCAGGATCTGATCTCTGCCAATAAGCATCGACCCAGCCTCGCCGCTGTGCGAGCGTCGTATCTACACAGCGTGCCGGCGCAAGGTAGGTGAATTCGTGAATCGGCCAAGTTTCGAAAGCAGCACCAGGATAGAGTGCCGTGGTAGCCAGTGCGGTTGCTTGGGCACGAAGGAACGGTGAGGCCAGAATGAGGCTTGGGGCGCTGGTGATCGACTGAGCGACGATACGGGCTTGCTCCAGGCCTTTTGCCGTCAGAGGAATGCTTGCGTGATCCCTAGTTGGCTCGCCAGCGTTGGCGGCGCTCTCACCATGACGTATCAGCCTGACGTTCTTCATGGACTATCCTTCCCTGGCTCACGTTGTTTGGATTGCGTAATGCTGGCATGGCATCGAGTGGGATAGCCATGGAGAAAGGGAAAGATCGTGAAACGAGATCTGAGCAAGGTGCTAATGCCCGACCATGCGATGTACACCGAGGCTGTGGAAGCGCTGAAGGTTTACCATCAGGCCCAGACTGATGGAGTGGTGGGAATTGAGCTGGAGCGCCTGCGGTTGATGGCCGAGCATCGTTTTCAAGCCGTCACTGATTATCAGCTTCGAGCCCTTGGTGGGCTGGCAGAGAAAGGTCATTGAGCCCCTGGCCGACCACGTTCTACCTATCAGCTGTTCAAGGCTTTCTGCACAGCATCAACCGCACCGATCCAGTGACGGCCATTGTCGCGTGGGCTGAAGCCCAGCCTTTCGGCGAACGCTGATGCATTGGCGTTGGCAGACTCGATGGCCAGGTAGCGATAGCCAAATTGGGGAGCCAGCTGCACCAGCGCTCGACCATGCCCAACGCGTTCCTTCGTGAAGCCGATCCGGGCCAAGACGAGACACTCCCTTGGCCAGTAGTCATTTGGCTTCACAAACTTGCGGATGTAGATGTCGAACTGGGTGCTCAGGGCTGACACGGTCGCGAAAGTTCGCCACACCCGCTGCTGGACATACCTGGGCTTGCACGTGAACCTTTCCAGGATGAACTCCGCCACATGAGGCTTGAGCTCCTCACAGCGCTCTTCGGCAAAGGCGCGCCATTCTTCGTCACTAGCCTCAGTCGGAGGAAGTGTGGGCATCGTTTTGACCTCGGTCGCTGGCTGGAAAAACGAGTGTAGATGCCTTTTAGGAGCTAGCTGCAGCGATTATCGACAAGCGCTTGCCAAGGTGAATCCGTCTGTACACTCAACCAGCGAGGCCGTGGATCATGGAGAAATGTATGAAGCCCTCTGACGCGATACGAGGCAAGGAAGGGGACATCCGGCACCTAATCGAGGCCTATGGCTTCATTGAGCCCAAGCTCTTCGGCTCTGCCGCTCGAGGCGATGATCACGAAGGGAGTGACCTCGATCTGCTTGCCACCATCCCTTCAGCAATGGCCGGCAAGATTTCCTTGTTCGACATCGCCGAGCTCGAAGACGAGCTTCAGGCCATGGTGGGCGTCCCGGTCGACTTCCACGTCTGCAACAACATGCCCGAGCACCTCAGGCAATCCATCGAGCGTGAGATGGTTACGTTGTAGCTGTGAACATGCTTGCGATGATCCTGGCGTCGAGCAGGGCGTGATGAGGCAGTTCTTCCCCATCGTTCGTCGTAGTCAGGGTCGTGGCATCAGTAGGGAAGTTTCTGACGTTCTTGGGCCATTTCCCATTGTCATAGGCGAGCTCGCAAAACAGCTCCCAGTCGTAGGCAGGTGCGTCTGTGACAATCTCGAGCTCTTCGTCGTAGGTAGCCAAGAACCGGAGGAGCGCCGACCTTGCCTTGAGGATCGGCATGGCGTACTCACCTCCCCAGAGTTGCGGCAGTACGATCTCCTTCACGAAATCACTGCAGTCCTCTTCTCGCCACGCGTCGACGACTTCCACGTAGAATTCCAGGCCATCCTCGGCGACTAACGCCAGGGAGATGAGCCTGGCCTGCTGGCTGAGTTCGGTGAATTCGCAGTCCAGAAAGAGTTTCACAGTCGAATATCCTCTATGCCTAGCAAACGCCTTTCCCTCGCGCAGGAGCGCCTGCTTTGGGAGATTGCCCTCGAACACTTTGGCCCTGAGTTACTGCTCGAGATCGTCGTGGAGCTGTGGGGCACTTTTGACTACCCGGAGCATGCCACGGTTGATCATCTGTCCACGGCTACGTTGGGCCACCAAGTGTTGAATATACTGAAAATTGCCCAAGGCAGAGTCGGAGCATTCGTACCGCTACGTGATGCAGTACCTGGCACTGTCACGCTGTACTCACGACACGCCAGTGATTTGGCCGATGGCCTCATGGCTCGACTGCCGATGAACCAGCTCACTCACAGGATGAAGGGAGACCGCATCGATGATGAAATGGGCATATGAGGTGATGCTGGTTACAAACCGAGGTACTGCGTGATGACCGGCGACCAGCTGCGCAAACTCGAAGTTGCGAAGCGCAGAGCCTTGTGGGCCCTTGCCGAGCTGACGCCTGGCGACCCCGCCGCTGTGAAGGTGTTGGTGGAGCTCGATGAGGTTGATCAGGCTCTCGAGGGCTTGGTGACGGGTCGTGACCTCTCGAGCCAGGAGCTCATGGCAGCCGTCAAAACTCAGTACCACAACGGAATTCGCCTAGTCGTTGATGACAGTATTCCAGAGCCATGGCGTCAGCGCTTTTGGGCAGCGAGCGTGGGATCCACTCGGCTGGCTGCGGGGGCGTACTTCCTCGACTTCGAGAAATTTGTTCTGGCCTGGCAGAGAGAGCTTGAGCACCTGAAAGCACACCGCTCCAACCGGCAGGATAGGTGCTCGAAGTGAAGAGAACGATTCTTGGAATGGCCGAGGCGGGAGAGCCGCTGCTGAGGCAAGCTCTCCAAGCGATCCGTGATCATCAACATGCCGTGAACGACGGGCAGCCAGCCGATGTGGTGGAGCGGCTCCGTATCGAGGCGGATCATCTTTATCAAACCGTCATCGACTACCAGCTGCACAAGGCCGGCACGCTTGGTGAGGCCTTGCACTGATCAACTAATCCGCGCAGGACGATGGTCGAGCCTTAGTCGCGCTGCAGCGGCAAGCGGGATCGGTCGATGTAGTTGAGCGTAGAGCGGATTGGAAAGTGGCCTGTCAATTCACTGATGCGAGCCAGCATGCCCACTTCGTAAGCCACAGTGGCTGTCCGAATGCCGTGAGCAGTCACAACCCCGTCTTCGATGCCTGCGCTCCGAGTCCAAGTGCGCAGCAGCTTGTTTAGTTCCTGTGCGGACATCGGGAGCGTCGAATCCTTGGTGGACGGGAACAGCAAATCACCCTCCGAAAGCTTTGTCGCCCAGGCGTACTTCTTGATCGCACCCTGGCAGCTACTCGGGAGTGGCGCATGCCCGAAGGTTTTGACCCTGGGATACGCCCCGACGCGGTTGAGGTAAATCGCCGAGCGATATTCCCCAGGTCGGACACCTGCTTGCATACAGGCGAACAATGCTTTGTCGCGCAGGCTGCCATAGGCGTTGGCTACTCGTCCAATCGCCTCGACGCTGGCTTTGGTGAGTCCTTGTCTCGCCGATGATGGACGCGCGGGCGTGCGGCGAAACGCAGTCAGCGAGTTGAGGGGGAGCGAACGTATCAGGCCCTGCAACTCCTCTTCGCTGGCGCTCACATCGCCATGGGCAAGGGCAGCTTGGAGGCCGGAGAGAATTACTTGCCTAGCGGTACTGTGCTCCATGGCCGTCACAGCCGGGGTGGCTGCTTGCGCCGTTTTCTCAAGGTCGTGGTAATTCTCATAGCCGAAGCCTTTCGCGAGAACATCTTGAGCAAACGCGAGCTGGATTCTCGTTGGCCCATGCAAGATTTTTCGTAGCTGCTTGGCCATGTACTTGAAGCCACGGTTTTGGATCAGGTCGTCTGGATGGACAGGAATGCGCATGCAAATCTCCGGTCGTCAAGGTGTCGGCTGCCCGCTGACTCGATGAGATGCGTGCGAGAGGAGAGGTTAGAGTGCCCTGTGGCTAAGCCTTCACGAGCCGACCGTTTGATCCAGGGGGGGAGATCAGGGGACGGCAAACCTACCATGCTCATTTTCAGGTTGTCTAGGCATGGCGTGGGCTTCAGTCGATACTAACGTGTAGGTCGACTTCGAGAGTTGATCGGATATGAACTTCGCTGCAGGCGGGAGGGCCAGAGGCGAGCAGATGGACACCTGCAGGGCGCAAAATCGGGCGCAGCCAGGGTTTGGTTCACGATAGCTGTGCACGCAGGGCCGAGCCAGCGGGTTTGCGGATTCAAGCAATCCCTGGAGACCATGTCACTCCTGGCTTACAGCGAGGAAGTCTCCTAGTTTTTTCGGATTTCTTTGCGGGTTTTCTGAGCACCGTGTGCATGTCACGGCGCCTCAGGTGGCACAAGCTTGCAGACCGGCTTTCCATTCCTGGTGATCACGAATGAATCTCCTTCTTGAAGGAGCCTCATGAGCCGCCTGAAGCGCCTTCTTGCCTGCGTTAAGCTGATCACCTGCATCTCGACCTCTTCTTGGATGGTGTGCTAATTCCAAACTTTAGAATGCCCTACAAAGGTATCTGAGGAACTCGAGAAAGGCGAGTATTACGAATTTTACTGGATAGTAAAAGTCAAGAAGTAAAGTTAAAAGTAAGGGCCTTGAGTATGCTGTTAAGCCTGCTGGCGGTGACGTCATAAATGTGTCGAGCCTGCGGCATACTCACAACTTGGCATCTGGGCCAGCGCGGCGATAATTTTCGCAGTGGCTTTTATTGTAGTTTGGGTCGCATTTTTCTTTGGTCAGGGCTCGATTGTCGATGGTTGTCATTATGGCTTGAATGGGTTCGCGGAATATACTGGGGATGTAGCGCGTTGCGCATTTACTCCTACCTGCTTAATTGCGGTGTTTTTTGTAGGGGTTGAAATTAATCTATTCTATAAACCAACGTACTTGAAACGTGGCAGTCGATTGCTCCTGCAAGGCTAGTAGAGCACTTCAGTAATCTGCATCGATAAGCTATTGCGGGCCGCTTCGCGGAAGGCTAGCGTGAACCAAATCCCGCCCAAGGCGGGTTTTGGCCCTGTCGGGCTTTCATCCTGCCACCTGCGCGCTCAGCTTGCTCGTGAATATCGTCTGTGTGGCCATCGAGAACTATCTTAGGGCAGTGCGGCTGCCGGTTATTTTGGTTTAATGAAACACTATAAATAGCCATGACAGCTATTGGTGTCATGGCTAGGTTAAAGCAAAAGTATCTGTAGATATCGACTCAAAGATTGTCCAGTGTTCTCATGTGCCGCCTTAGAGTCGCTCTCAATGACTCCTGTCCAGACAGAATATTTGTAGCGGGACAGAATATTTCGTCTTGGATAAGAAGGTAGTTTACGAACACTCCCGAGATTTTGCTCCAGTCGTCTCTGTCGAGTTTTCGGGCGGCAAAAAGTCCGCGCAAAGTAGCGAGGTGCTCGCCGGCCCGTATCGGCGTCGCAAGACCAACATGTTCAATGTAGGTAAGGTCATCGGAACCAAGCTCAATATGAATTAAACCTGATGGGCTAATTTTAATCTTGGTACTTTCATCCAGTACCTCGCTTGTTGGGTCATAAGCCTCAATCAGTCTGTAGGAAAATAATGCCTCTAGGTGCCTGATAATAACTTTTCTAGGGATGCCAATCGGCTCTAAATAAATGACTAGCTGATTGACTTCGATGAATTTTGCCTCCGCATCCTCGGATTGGAAATATTGCTGTTTTAGTGCCTGAAGAATGCTGAGTCTAGCAAGGGGGGTCGAGATATGATCTGAGTACGTATGATAGAGACTTAGGATGAAGTTATTGTCGTCTTGGGAGAATTGAGAATAGTCCCCCAAGAATACAGCCTTCTTTATCTTTTGGGGTGCTATCCTCAGTTTGTTAGCTTGAGACAGGTAAGTTTTTACTAGGTCGTCCACAGCGATGTGTGGGGATGTGAGCGTTCTTTTAGTAAGTTCAAGGCTGCGACGAATATCGTGGTTGCATAATGAGCTGATAAGGCGTGAAATGAAGTCCGTGTCAATGAAGATGCTTTCAATGCAAGCAAC
This sequence comes from Pseudomonas sp. ES1, assembly GCF_050586605.1. Taxonomy (NCBI): domain Bacteria; kingdom Pseudomonadati; phylum Pseudomonadota; class Gammaproteobacteria; order Pseudomonadales; family Pseudomonadaceae; genus Pseudomonas; species Pseudomonas sp. ES1. The sequence goes on from NZ_JBOBDM010000001.1 coordinate 48,067, forward strand.
AAATGCATTCAGGTCTTGAACACTAACTCGAATTCCTTTTGTCAGGAAGTACTGATCTTGATTTGTGTTGATCGTGTGATCGATTTTCGACTGTAGGAAAATCGCCCTTTTTTGAAGGATTTCTTTAGTGGATGGTGTTGGAAGATAGAAGGCCTTATATTGATAGGATTGAAATGGGCCGTGCTTGGATAATTGCCAAATTGTCCTGTCTGTAATAGGGCAAATAATAAAGCAGCTCTTGATCGACCTGTACAGGGACTGAGCGTACTGGAAAACAGCTTCTTGAAATTCACGGGGAAAGTGGTCGGCGTTGTCAAAGATGAGGCATGGCATCAAACTACGGGCACCAACGGTATGCCACAGTAAATTTGATAGATATAAGCCTGTTTCTTTTAGTCTTTGCTCCTTGATAAAACTACCGAAATCTATTTTGAATTGATTTTTGTCAGTTTCATAAAGATGCTTCATCTCTCCCTGCGACCAACGCTTATATTCTCTCCAGTAGACGCCGCGAAGGTCATCGTATGTAGGCTCATCGGGGAATAGTAATGATTCGCAAAGTTCAGATAGCTTGGTGTCTAGCCACCGAGTTATGGAGCTCGTATCTCCAGGGGATAGCCGCAGGTCAACCTTGAGCACGAGGCATTTCGACCGTAAGGTACTTTCTAAAGTTAATTTAAAAAAGCGATCTATATAAGTTGACTTTCCGGCGCCTTTGTTCCCTATAATTAGAGCGAAGTCACCCTTTTCGCTGTCGACAGCATCTCGTATATCGGCTTGCAGGCCATGGTTTGTATCAATATATGAAATTCCATCTATGATGTTTTTGGCTATTCGCTGAAGACTAACATCAGTTTCACGACTTTCCTTGCTCTCGACGAAGCAGTTAATAAGCATTTCAGAGTCTTCGTCGCCAGACATTGAGGTAAAAAATTTCGTAAATACTTTTTCAATGTCTCTTGATATTTCAGATTTCCTCATGAATTGTGGGTTGTCAGTTCTGATGTTAAGCAGGTCTTCAGCCTGACTCACCGAGTTGCCTTCCTCTTCATTGAAATAGGTCTTGAAAACATCTTTTGAAATCGCTTCCGCTGAGAAAAGCTCGTAGAATTGAAGGAAGCTGCTCTGAATGGCCTCTAGGGAAGGAAAGACTGCAATCTTGTAGTCTGATTTTGAGCGCCCGTCTCCCCTGATGGCCCAGTGCCCAATCCACTCCGAGCCATTTGTTGCTGCGCAAAACTGCACGCCTGTGTCCAGGCAGTAGCCTTCAGCTTGTCTAAGTACAGGTGTAGCTGATTTAGAGCTGGGGCCGTTAAATTTGAAAAAATTTAGTGTGTCAGCTTTGGTATCAATCAAAGTCGCTGATGTTCGCTTAGCTTCTACTACTAACTTGTTTCGGCCACCTTGAAGGAGTAGGTAGTCAACTCTGCCTTCATCGAGATGTGGTTCAGTTCGGATTGACTCTCTGGGCCATCCCAAAACATCGACTAACATCTGGTCAATTAATTGAAAGCGAGCGTCTTGTTCTGTAATGATGGCACTAATATTTTCTTCAGCATGTTTTTTTAAACGTTGAAAGGCGACGTAAGCATCATCAGATCTCATCCTGCACCATTCCCTAGCAAAAATTCTTAGCTTTTTGGCAGACCAAGATTCAGCTTAGCTGGAAGCCGAGAAGTTGCTATGAGTGGAGGAGTTCTTGCTCTGGAGGGGCGAGAAGCGAGTGAGGCGCCAAGGCGGCGAGTCGAGTCCCCCATCCATCACCGTGCAGTAATACCCAGGGCCTCTGATCGAATTGCCTCCCTAAGGCGTTGGTAAGGTAGCTCATTCGGTACGGAACGGTGCCAGGCTCATTGGTTGATACCGCTGCGCACCCGACTTGCAAAAGGAGCCCCACTTGGCGCCGCAGCGCAAGGATTCGGTCTGAGCATTGCTCGAAGCTTTGGTCATGAGGAGGGGGCGGTAGTGAGCCTGACGATGGTGCTTTCATTCATGATTGCGAGGATTGTGGCTTGATTGCCCGATGCATTACGCAGTCCGTCTTTTTGATTCAGATCGTAGGATGCACGTGACTTCTACCAAGGTGACGAAAGGGCGCTGCTATCTCTCCGAGTTCCCCAATGAGGTCGAGGACACCTGGTAACTCACGATACCTACCAGGGGCCAAGCCTGCGGTTGAGTTGAGCTGACTGAAGATAAAGGGCGCCAAATGGCGCCCTTTGTTCATGTGGGCCTTCTACCGTTTTACTCGACCTAGAGCTCGATCAATGAAATGACGCTCTAGAAGCGTAAGGCGTTGAAGTCGATGTAGGTTTTCACGCAGGGTTCGAGAAGCGTCGTCAACGCTTGCCTCTTCTGCAAATGGAAAAAGTGTTCCAAGCTTATGAAGCAGTTGAACGGGGATTCCCATTTCTTCAAGCCCGGCCCATGCCGGGTGCAAGTGATAGTTTTCGAAAATACTGCGCAGATGCCCGTAAGATGCCCGGAAGTCTGTGCCCCTCTCTTCGAGCTTAAGATTGACGATATCTTCGAGTAGGGCCAGTGCTTTAGGTATCGAATGGCCAAATATTCGACTAGCGAAGTTCAGGGCATGGTTTATTTGCTCGGACAACGCCTCGCTTTCGGTACCGGATGGTATGCGGGATATTTGTTGTATAAGGTACTTTTCGTGGCTTGGCGCCATTAGGTAGGCAGAGACTCTAGCATTGATAACACTAATGTTATTGATGAGTCCCAGCTTTTTAAGCGAGCCAGAGCATACGCGATCAACGAAGCGAGATAGGAGGTTAGCAAATCCTGTCTTTGGGACGCCTGAGAATAGACAGCTTTGAAATTCGCTTTCATCGCAAATTTCTATGAAGCTAAATGCTGCTTCAATGGTCTCGAACTTGAATGATGCGTGTTTCCTCAGAAAATCTTTACCTGCCTTGCTGGCAGATGTTCCCGCCTCAAATCTTGATTGGGAAAAGTCAGTCAAGTGTTCTGGCTGAATGCCGGCGAGGAAGTTTAACGGCAGTTCTTCGGTTTGCTTGCCTAGAGGTATCTCTACCTCAAAACAGTCGCTTTGCTTGGGTAGATCTTCCATGCAAAAAACTTTGCCGACGAAATGCTCGCCCATCCGTCCCGCTCGGCCTTTGATGTTTCCGTGAGTGAAACGATCAATGCTAAAATTACCGGCCCGGTTGTCGTATATGAAAACGTTCTTGGCGACAGTATTTACACCTTCAATAATGGTTGAGGTGCAGATGAGAAACGGCAATTCGCCACGGTTGAATTTGTCAATCGTGTATTGTTGCATGGCCCTGGGAAGTCCGCCGTAGTGAAGGCCGATTCCATTTCGAAATGCTCGGGTGTACTCCCATTTAGGGTGGTAGTGCTGATCCAGCCACGCTAAATATTCATCTTCTACGGATTTTACATAGCCGGATTTTAATAGGAATTTAGCAACCTGTACCGCGCGCCCTGGTGATTTGCAGTAAATAATTGTAGGGCCATTAATCTGTTTAAGTGTTCTGGCTAATGCCTCGTTTTTCTCATCAACGCTATCAGGCTTGATGTTGAAGAACTCGACGTCAACTGCGACGGTGTTATAGTCGGTGGGGATGAAGGTGTAATTCAGGTTGGTCTTGGGCAGTCCGCTGACGCCATTGATAAACGGGCCTGTCATGAAGAACTGTTCGGAGCAACGTAGAAGCTTGCTTAGGGCTGAGTTGAGAGCAGGTACTCGCTCATCATCATCGTCAATCTCGCCGTCTTTCTTGCGTTTGAAAGCTAGCTTGTAGAATTCATCAAGTACAAATAAATCAATGTTCTCGAGGTCGTCTCGGTCATTTACACGCTCCTGTGTAAGAACGTAGAGGATCTTTTCCTGCCCTGAGCGCTGGGTTCCATGATGAACAATCTGAAATGTTTGGCCAAATCGTTCTTCAAGCCTGCGTCGAGTCTCGTCTACCAAGGCGACAGTAGGGAGAACTATAACGAGTTTATTAAATTTGCCTGACGCGATTAGGGAGTCCACGATGGCGCTTTTCCCCATGCTAGTGGGGGCGCTCAAGATCACATTGCGCTTTTCTAGGAGGAGTTCGTAGATTTTGTACTGCATGGAGTGAAAGACGATATCAGTCGAGATAGGCGTCTGATAGGCCTCAAGGACACACTCTTCCGCAAGCGATAGATCTTGGAATTGTGTTTTCAGATATGGATAGAGTCCCGATTTTCGCACTAAGTGCCGCAGTAAAGCATGTACAGCCGAGAACCGGCTTCGAGAGTCTAGAGCCCGGATAACAAGTTCTCGGCCTGAGCTCCTGTATTTGGGATTCGACAGAAGCTGATCAGCGGTTTTTAAATAGGCAAAAGCCGAGAAGCTCTGTTGTTGAAGGCTTTGCAGTGCGGATTCGTAGTTTTCAAGCACAAGCTTTCTCCAGTGCTTTTTTTACTTCGGATAGCAGTTTGTCTATGTCCGGCACAGGGTAGAGGTGGAGCTCGATCAACACCTCTCCGAATCCGCTGGTATTCAAGTCTGAAGAGAAATCGTCGAACAGTTTCTTGGTTTCTGTTAAAAGGTTCGGCTCGTACCCAGGTGTTTTGGGGTCGGTCAATAGGGCAGAGTTATAACCGAGGAAAACTATAAATCGATATCTGTTCAGGTGTGTGTCGAAGGCTTGGCTGGTCTCAAGAAGCTCATCGATATCGTGCTGGAGCAAGTAAGAGTCTTGTTTGATTTCAAGGATCTTGGATCGAGCTGAGTCTATATTGTCGGTAATATCTGAGTATAGGATGGTGCGAAGGCTCTGAAGACATTCAACTATGTCTGTGCCAGTGTAGAGATGACTAAATCCTACCCAAAGCTCATCACCCTCTGAGGCTCGAGGCACGATGTGAACGTTTTCGAGAACTTTTACTTCGAACGGCTTCTCGATGTACAACGAGGCGGGTATTGGCTGGCTCGTATGAAGGCTTCGGATGCAGGAGTGAAGTAAGACTTTGCCAAGAAAGTCACCAAGCTCGGCCATGGAGGCTTTTAGTCGAGATAACAGCGTTCGGTATCGGTCAGAAGTAGATATGCCATTGACGTCTGCGATTTCCTCAGGCATTAGCAGGATTTCATCAATCCACTTTATGACGCTTTCCGAAATGTAGCTATATCTGTAGTTATTAATGCTATAGTTCTGGTGCATTACTTTTCCGCACCGTGTGATACTCCCGCAGCTTGGCGTGTGGGTATGGAGGTGGTTGAGGATAGGTTGTAGTTTTTTGTTTGCGTATATCTTTGTTCTAGTGTGTGAGGACTTTTCGTGTATTAAAATTTCAGACTTGAACCAGTCGATGAGATTGTTTCGATGGTAGGTCTTGTCGTCTTCGCAGTAAACCTTTCTCGAGAGGGCGCTTTTCTTGGTTAGCGTATAAACGATGTCTCTCCAAATTGCCTCGGCGGCGGTGTCGGAACTCAGCGTTACCCCAACGACTTCTAGAGCAGCATTGCGGATATTTTTAATGCCCAGTAATTCGATTTCGCGTTCCGACGCATATACCTGCCACCAGGTGGAGTCTACCCAGTGGCCAACGTCATTTTTGGATGCTGCAACAAAGTTGGAGGTTCGCTGGTTGAGGTCATCGACTAACTCCTGCCTTCCTGGCCTGCCAGCTCGTGAGGCTGGTAATACTCGAAGGTACTCCAGAAGGCCGGTCGGGCGCTCTGCGGAGACGATTCGGAACTTGCACTTGTCAACTGGAGTGGTCGCTTGCTTCATCGACTTATGTACCATCGATGAATCAGGTATGCGTTTTTTTCGCGGTTTGCCTGTGGGCTTGCTCTTGGTCGAGGCGACAGCAGTGCTTGTAGAGTTTTCGGTGATCGTGGTCGGTGTCCACTTCTTTTCGGCAGCAGCTTTGACCTGGATGAACTCTGTGAAACCGTCCCAGACGACATCTACATCGTCAACGGTCTCGACACGTACTGCACGCATGTCCCTGTCCATGAGCATCTCAGTGGCGAGCCAGGCCGCGACGCAGTCCTGATAAAGGAAGCCGTACTTCGCTGCTACGCCTCCTGAGTCGGTAATTTCCATTGCACTCTTTATCCATGGCACTTTGCTATGCCAAGCCTATGAGATTGTGCGTTGCCAGTCTACGGTTCTCCCGGTCGCGTTAGCGGCTCGGAAGAGCCTTGCCAGACCAGTAGAGCTGAGAGGATTGGTGAATGCTCTGGAATTTCATCGACTTATGAGAGGGGCCATTCGCGAGCAGGCCAGGAGGCGAGGGATGGAGCGGGTTTACCGAGAGGGCTTCCGCTACAGCAAGGCAGAGGTGTTGCTGCTCGACCTCAGCCAGCCAAACGAGATAACCCGAGACCTGTACGCGGCGGCACAGCCAGTTGCGAGTAAGGAGCTGATGAGCGTGCTAGATGCTGTGAATGGCAGGCGGGGAGCAATTTGACTAGAGCGTGTTTCCATTGATGATGACTCGATACAGGTGGGTGGTAGCGCGGTAGCCTGCATCAACGGCCAGATCAGTTTGGGTTGGCAGTGTCTTACCGGTTTAGGCCAATTGCGGGTACATGGAACTGGCCCAACCACTGATTCTGAGAGTCGGGCCTGATTCAGTGTCAGTGCCGTCAAAGAGCCCTTGAGTTACGGGGCAGCAGAGGGCTGGCTGGGCGAACGCTCGTCTTGATGCCGCAAAGGTCTCCCCCGAGTGCATCAACTATCATCGAGGGGGTAACTGGTGACTCTTGGTTGCCTAGCCCGACAGCCCTCGAGTGATCCTGTTGATGTACAGGAAGCGCTCTGCCGAACCACGTGATCTCCAGGTTTCTACAGCCCGTTGGACAAGCCTCGTGGTTTCGCAAAAATTGAGCTGATGCTTGGTGGAATGCATGAATGTAGAGATCCACCATGGATTGCCCTCAACCATGATGCGAGGTTGATAGAAATAGATGGATGGGCCATGTCCGCGCCAGTTTTTCATCTTGGCTTCGGCCTGATTTCTCAGCTCTCCAGCCCTCTCATCCATGATGGAGTTCAAAATCACCACGTGGTGATCATTGAGTTCCTCAACGAAGTCTTCGACATCGAGGACTGTGTGGTTCAGTACAACTGCCTGATGCACCGTTTGTCCCTCCTGCTTCTAGTGGCATTCGAGCCATAGGCTTACCCATCCACACCTTGCTCGTCCAGCGTTCATCACGAACAAAGGATGGGGCCAACAATCTTGAGGCTGAGATCAGCTGCGGTGCCACTTTAATGCTCGGCACTATGGATCTTCTTCGCCACCTCAGCTTGCTGGTTGGGTATGGCACCGTGCTACCTTCCTTCGTAGTGCCCCAGCCCTAACAGCCTGAAGGCTGAATGATGATCGACTGACAGGGTGTATGACCGTTTCCGGTGCGCTGGGGTGATGAGCGCAGAACAGCAGGCGGCTTGCCGCCTGGGTGATAGGAAATCGTAAAAGGTTGGTACCAAGTGGGATCTCTACACGAATCAGGTAGTAAAGCATCTTCTCAGGGCAAGCAGAAACGCGTGCCATCGAATGAGCAACTGACTCCCCAAGATGGGACGTGGCAAAAAAAGGTGCACACCTTCGCCCAGTGGTTGCTAGAAATAATCAAGGCGCATGACACCAACTCATGGACGGCGGGTAAGGCAACGGGCTACGAGGCTGGCCACGCGGAAGGCAAGAAGCTAGGCCATGAGGAAGGTCGCGATGAAGGCCATCAGGAGGGACGTAAGCTAGGGTATGGACAGGGCCTCGCTGAAGGTCATGAGGATGGCTTCGCCGATGGCAGTGAAGCCGGACATAAATTGGGTTATGAGCAGGGCTATGAAGCTGGGAAGCTTGTACTGGAGCTGAAGCCAGGCATTCGACCTACGGATGTTGCGCCAGGTGTGGACACCAACCTGTTTGAGCACTTCGACTTCCCCATGTCGGCAGAGCTTGAGCAACGTATCCGCGCTGACATCAGAGAAAAGCTGCCAGCCCACCAACAGCCCACTGACCCTCAGTGGGAAATGATTCTGTCCAAAACCCCATCCACCTGCGTTGTTGCCGGCGCTGGTAGTGGTAAATCCACCACGATGGTCTTGCGGCTCCTTGTTCTGAAGCACTACCTGAAAGTGCCAGAGTCAAAAATCACCGTCGTGACGTTCACGCGTGACTCTCGATTCGACTTCATCTCCAAGGTGATCAAGGTGTTCACCAAGTGGGAAATTCCAATGGACGAAGAGAAGGGGAAATCCTTCGTTCGGACGTTCCACTCTCGCATTCTTGATTTCTTTAGGTGGTCGCCGCAGCTTCAGGGCGCCAAAGCATTTGAGTTCCTAAGCGAAGATGCTACCGACAAAGACGAAGAACCGGAGAACGTCCTGGACATCCGGCTCAACGTGCGGCAGCTGGATTTGATGGATCGGTGCTATCAGAACCTCTTCGAGACTGACAAACGGTTCCGAGAGCTGATCCTGGCCTTATTCGAACATGGTATCAGCGTAGGGGATCACTTAAATCCTGATGATCCAGAGAACGCCAAACGCATCTTTGCCATTAAGGCTTGCTCGGATCGGGATAAGGAAGCTTGCCAGACCGTGGAGGCGCTATGGCGGAAGGCCGGTCACTGGCCTCTACCAGGGATCACTGCAGAGCTTGAGCCGGTCACCCTATGCGGTAAGACATTCCATGCCCATGGTTATGCTGAAGACTTGAAAGCTTATGTAGTGCTCGGGCTTGACGCAAATGAGCCAACCACCATCAAAATCAAAGATGGGAGAAAGCAGGTCAGCCTTTCTCAAGCACTGCACATGCGTAGAATTTTCTTCCAGCTCTTCTTCTCGAAGAGAATCCTCTACTTCACCAGTTATGCTGACGCGTTACACTCGCTTGAGACCTTGCGAGGTAAAGTTTCAGGGGTGCCGAAGTTTAACTATCAGGTCGGAGGCGATATCAAGCCAGCACCGATCATGGCAGCGTTTCACAGTTGTGCCTCTTTCTTGGAGAACCTTGGGCTGGATGTGCCTTCAGCCACCAAGGGCATGAACTTCAAGAAAGGTGCTATAGAGGCAAAATTCTTCGAGGCACTTGGTGTTTTCTGGCCAGCATTTGAGGAGTTTCTCGCTGATCAGAGCACGCCAATATTCACCTTCAATAAGATGTTCGCGATGTTTAACGAGCATGCCGAGGAGAACTTCAAGGATATTCCGAGTGCCATATTGGAGGCCCAGATGGTCACTCTGGTGGACGAATTCCAGGATTGTGGTGCGAACACTATCAGTTGGTTGCGTGGCGTTCTAGGGGAGCTTCGGAAGCGTGGAATGAAATTTTATTCCCCGGAAGGCTTGGTTTTCCCATCTCTGATGGCAGTTGGAGATGATTGGCAGAGTATCTATGGGTGGAGAGGAAGCTCGCCAAAGTTCTTCCAGAATTTCAAGCAATACTTCCCATCGCCTAGAACGCTCGATATCAAGCTGCAGCAGAATTTCAGATCTCAGCAGATGGTCATTGATGCAGCTGAAAGCATCGTGACTCACACTCGAGGCATCCCTGGTAAGCACGGTGAAGCGGCGCATCCTGACGTGAAGGATTTGCATTATCCAGTCCAGCTCTGGGACACGGATGATGAGAAACTGGTCGAATTGGTTGAGCAGCATTACGAGCAGGGCCACGAGATCATGGTGCTGTCTCGATCAAGAAGCACGCTGAAGGAAGCGGATGAACTGGTTCGTCATCTGAAGTATCGAGCCAGGATGGATGAGCGTTCCGGGGACATTCGGCTCATGACCTACCATGGTTCTAAGGGCCTGGAGGCCGATGCCGTGTTCATGCTGGGAGACTGTGAGCAGCTAACGTCTTCGGATTGGCGTAACCAAGCGTATGCCTTGGCCAAGCTCGAGATGAATGGAGAAGCCAGGGCCTACGACTACGCACAAGGAGAGGAGGTGATGAGACTTGCGTATGTGGCTATCACCAGGGCAAAGCTCCATTGCTACTGGTTCTTGGACGAGTCGAAGGGCGGTGTAAAGAGCTTCCCGAGGGCGTCGGAGAAAATTGGCAAGGGCCAAGCCTACTTTAGCGATTTTCGGAAATAACTGAGTGTTGCCCCAGCTGCCGCCCTTTTTGTTACACACGTATGGCGAATAAGCGGGAGCTGGAGCAATCAAATGGCCTTCAAATGGTTTACGATGTAGACCTGTTTCCCATCACTTTTTTGAGGTTTACTTATGTCCCGTTTGGTTGAATTCCGTCAGCTCGAGCAGCAACTCGCTGCCCAGCTCGCTGAACTTGAAGCCCTAAAGGGTAGCTCCGAGCTGCAAAAAGAGATTGAGTTTGAGACCAAACTGCGCAATCTGCTCGCCGAATATGGCTGCAGCCTTCGGGATGTTGTTAACATCCTAGATCCGCAGGCTAGCCGTCGTACCGCTGCTCCAGTAGCAGCCGAAAAATCACCTCGTCGCGCACGCCAGGTGAAGCAGTACAAGAATCCACACAACGGTGAAATCATCGAAACCAAAGGTGGCAATCACAAGCTGCTGAAAGAGTGGAAGTCTCAATACGGCGCCGACGTGGTCGAGAGCTGGGTATCGTAATTCATCCAAACAACAGGGCTATACGCGTCATCCGACGCGCATAGCTTTCTTGCTTACACCTACTTACTCGGTGTTATCTGGAGTGCGGTAGATCTGCGTCCAGTATCGCTCAGGCTTGCTGGTAGGTGGCGCCTTTTCGTTATCCCGAATGGTGCAATAACGACCATAACGAGTGGACACAGTTTTGGTGTAAGGATTGAGCGAGACTTCCTGGAAACTCCCGCCATCTCGCCCGACCAAATGGCCGGGTGCTACATGAAGTGCCATGACTCCTCCGAAATAAGTCCATCTATACGGTGATGGCTTGTAGCCATCAGTCATAGGCTTGCACAAAAATATTGCACTGCCTAGATTGCTGTTTTCGCCTTCCCTGGCAAATGTATTTCGAATTGATTCGTGAGGTTTTACTGGCGCGCCGACAGCGCCTTGGCATTCAGGTAGTGCTCTCTTCCAGTGTTTTCTGAAGAGCATCGATAGAGGCGATCCAGTGCCGGCGTTGCTCGTAGGGCGTAAAATCTAACCGCTCAGCAAAAGCCGAAGCGTTCTCGTTGGCACACTCGATGGCCAGGTGGCGATAGCCAAGCAGTGGTGCCAGCTCGACAAGGCGCTCGACCAACGCACGGCCATGCCCAGCACGCCGCTGCATGAATCCGATGCGAGCGATGACAAGGCAGTCTCGGGGGCATATGGCATCAGGCTTTGCGAACAGTCGGAAGTAGAGGTCGAATTGCTTACTCAGCGCCGAGACGGTTCCGAACGTTCTCCAAACCCGCTGTTGCACGTACCTGGGCTGGTAACTGAAGCGCTCCAGGATGAACTGCCGGATATGGGGAATCAGCTGCTCGCAGCTAACTGCGGCGAAGGCTTTCCATTCTTCATCAATGGCATCGACAGCGGGAAGGGTGGGCGTTGTCATGATCCGCTCCGTGGAAGGAAGCCCAGAGTGTAGGCGGGAAGTCATGACATCAAAGCCGCTGCACCACCCACGACCTGCACATAGGGTCGGAGGTTGCCCCCAGGCGGTTACGGACTATCACTTGGAGCGCCAAGTGGGCCCACTCCCAGCGCTCATTGCCAGGAGCTGACATTCCCAGGGGCGGGGCGTCAATTGAGACACGGGAGGTGTCTCTCTCCCGTGCTTACAGAAAGGCCTAACAGTAAACAATCAAAACCATAGTGTGAACCAAGCGAATCAGTTCAATTGCTAGGGTTAACCACAAGTCCATGGTACTCATGATTTCTTCCTCATGTGATTCGCTCAGGCGCCGTTGTCAAACCATCGGGCAGGCCTACTCACTCCTCGATCTGGATCTATGCTACGGTGCGAATGTCGACATCGAACCGTTACCAGTGAAGCGTATGATCGTGCTGAGCTGTGACGATCCGGTAGACCAGCTGAGGCGGGGTGCAACCCTCCTCAGCTTCTTCCCTTAATCTCTTAGGGCACGTGTATTCTCCTTTCTCCAGGCCGCAAGGAACCCTCACCGGCATCCCAGAAGAAGGTGGCGGCTAGAAGGGTCTGTAACGATTCGCCGTATAATATCCGTCTGATTTTGCACGTCAACTGTGCGATGACAAACCAGCCTTGTCGATAAAGCAGCTCTTGTTAGTTGTGTTTTTAAACTTATTAGTTTGTTTGTAAAATCTCTGCAGGCCGCGTGGATCAAGGCTTGTGGGGTTTTTCGCGAGGCCCTGGCTGATGCGGTTTTGGGTGTTTTCTGTTTTTTCTTGCTCTTTGTTTTTTGGTCTTTAGGAATTATATGGTCGTCTTGAAAGGCGTGTGGAAACTATTACACTAACAGTGCTTGGTTTTTTTCGGGGATAAGCTTTAAATATAATGAAAATTTGGCGTTTGAAAGAAGAGAGTTAAATTCGTTTTTGATGGGGAAAATGCCCTGCAAGCCGCGCCACGCTTGGGGTTGAGCTATTTTTGGAGGCTCTGGATCGCTTGGTGTCATAGGTGAGCACGTTGTTGACTCGAATGGTGGTTCGCTGCGAGAATCGCCATCAAACCAGAAAAATCTGGTTTTGCCACCCCTAGGATTAGTCCGTCTTCTCTCTGCGAAAAGTCTTACACTTTCGCCGTCAAGCCCTCACAGCGAAAAAAAAATCGCTTTCGTGAAAAATCCGCGTCAAAGCAGCCTGGCTGCGGCCAAAAACGCGAGCTGGCCTGGTCTGCCAGAGCATTCTGAGGGCCGCTAACGTTGCTGCTAGCCCGTCTTTTGCGGTTGAGCCTTAGTCATGGATACCGACAAGCGGTGGAGAAACCGTTCTGTGAGGGGCCTAGGTAGCGCTCCTTCAGCGAAACACCAAGCCTTCCCAACTGGACATTCCCAGCGCTCGCAGCAGTCAAGCTGATCGCAGTCATTGAAATCGGTGATGCGCCATCCTTGAGTGTCGGCCACAAAATGGCCGGCAAACACCTCGTACCATCACTGGGCCACGGCCTTTCTTGTTTGGCTTCGGCCAAATCTCGCCTCTCGCAGAGCCTCTGATACCTCCCGTGCCGTGAGCGAGATCACACCCTGCTCGATCATCCCCTTCATCCTAAGGCCGTGGTGTACCTGGTGAGGTCGTTTTGCAGAGGGGTACAAATGTTCTCCATCCCCGAAACATGCCATTCCACCTCCGCCAGATCGTCCGAGTCTGTTTCCACGACACGCTGCGGATGGCTGTCATGAGGAGGGGAAGCTTGGCCGCACTCCCTGCAAACTGCGCTTGCGGTAGTATCTGCGCGGGTCGACACTCTTCAATCTTCATGGACTCCCCCAAGACAGAGGCTTGTCCAGGTATTCGGGGCGCCAATCAACAGACAGGGATTTCTTCGCCTGGTGGGTGAATGAGTGCTCTATGACTTCGAGCGGGTCGATCCGTCGAAAGCGCTTCCGCGCCTGGCTGAGACGGATGCTGAGGACTTCAAACTGTGTGCCAATCCAGCGGGAAGGAAAGGAGCGCGCCCGGGCATGAGCCGGGTCAATTAGTCAGCATCCTTTGCATAGACCTTGCTCCAATCTCGCCTCCAAAGCTCAGCACAGGCACTTGGCGCACCACCGAAACACCGATTGGACACTCGATGAATCCCAGCTTCGGTTTGATACCTAATGCCAGCCCCTTGTTCGTCGACCAGCACTCCTTTGGCGCCAATCAACAAAGCATGACCGGCCAAGACGTCGTGAGCAGAAACGGGATAGAGCGATACACCGCACACCCCATCTCCGGCTGCCACCCTCGCTAGCCTGTAGGCAATGGAAGGCATTGGATAGAAATCGCCAGGTGCACAGAGATCACCATTAGTCTTCGGTTTACTAGCGGCAGCGGAGCTGACCATCACAAGCTTTGATTCAGATAGCTGATGTTTGGATAGGTCTATCTTTACTGGCAATCCATTTCTCAGCAAATGACCCAGGCCGTGTGCCCATGCAACGCAGTCAGAGCCATCAGGTGTAACTGGTGCATAGACAACACCTAACACGGGCTCGTTGGCCCTCAGTAGTCCTACCGACACTGCAGAGCCCATGACACCTCTCAGGAAGTCGCTGGTGCCATCGTTAGGGTCTACCACCCAGCACAACGTATTGCCTGAGAGTTGATGCCCTGTTTCCTCGCCCCACCAGTCACAGGGGAGGATCTCCATGAGCTCAGCGCGGAGCTGCACTTCAATAATTTTATCCACTACAGCTTTGTCGCCAGAGCCCCTTGGCCCTCCTTGGCGGAAAAACTCTTGCGAGAGCAGTGCTCCGGCTTGCTCTACTGCAGCAATCACCTTCGAAAGGATCAACTGAAACTTAGTCGCCGTCATGATAGCTCCAGTTGGCATCAGCATTTGCGATAGAGCGGAGAGATGAACTTTCGGTACTCTTCACGACTTTTAAGAACTTGATCGCGTATTTCGTTTGGGTCAATGGAAATTCGCCCGCCAGGGTGGACGGTGAGGGTCTTTAGCTGATTAACGGCGCGGATAAACTCCCGCTCCTTTTCTATTTCATACTCAGACCTGTTATCAGGGAAGATCCAATCCCAAAGCCAATCGATGAAATTCATTAGGCTCTACCTAAAAATGAAGGAAAGCATAAATGGCAAACATGATGCTGGCCGGTGTTGAGTGGGGCAGTGAGTAGCCACCAGGTTGAAGCTTATGGATGTTTGCTGCGTCTCACTTTGAAAAATGTTGGAGAGCAGTTTCCGCAGTCGATAGGTGCAATTTCTTGGGTCTGAAATTCATCAGTGCGACATTGCCCAATTATGGCGTCAACGTATTTTTTTATCGTGCTAGGCGAAAGCTTACTTTGAGAACTCGGTTGTTCGGTGGTGGGGGCTCTGGACGATGTAGCCCACTGATGCCCAGTGGCAGTATCTTCAGTTTTCATCAATGCTTGCTCAGATGGTTTAAGGCCTAGAAACCCAAAAGAGTATCGATAAGTAGTCAGGTGTTTTAGTGACATTGTCTGGAGTTTTTCGATCAACTCACTGGTATTGAATTTCATGAGGCATTCTTTTTCTCTCAACTCAGAGTCGATGGATTTTTGGAACTGATCCGTTAAGGAGTTGAGTGAGGGTGGGCACTCATGCGTGATTGCTAAACTTTCCCTAATTTCACGAAGGCATGAATAGCCTAAGCACCGGCTTATTAAGTTCTGCGCTGCGGTAATGCTAATTGACTTGGATTCAGGCCAGTCGGTCTTTACTAATTCAGCCAAGAGAAAAACCCCCTTACCAGGCTCGATGTCTCGCGGATAGATCGGAACTTTCATCGCAGGTCTCCTGTTATTTCGGTAATCCGAAAGCAGTTGTATGGCGCGCCAGCCTTAGCCCGTTCAGAATTCGTATAGAATACGATGCAGATCTGTGCTGGTTATCTGGAGTAATGGATTGCTGACGTCCCCGAGTAGAGTGGCGCTGGATATGCACGTGAACTCCGGGTGGATGCTTGGTGATCACTTCGGTAGCAGAATTCCCACAAGCTTTATTGTGTGCTTGGGAGAGACTTACTTTGTCTTGGTGAAATATATAAATTATTTATCGAAGACATTTTTAATAAACTGAAGGTTGGCGTCGTTCTCGTGTTTCGTAAGAATACGAATTGCGCCCACCGAGAGAGGAGAGCAGTGAAGAGCGTATTCCTTAGCTATGGCCAATCTTGACTTGTGGTCAGTCGGTTGGCTCAGATGCTGTCTCTTTGGCTTTTTTGCATTCGTGCGTTTCATGGCCGGGCTCCAAGGTGGGAGCACCATTAAAATGGCTTTTTGTCGAAAGCGTCAAGTGCTTTGAGGAACTTCACGGGAGGCTATAAATATAAGAGTACGCTTAGAGTGTACTCTTATAATTTATGTGAGGCTGATTGATTGGCCGGGCATGCTTGTAGGGTATTGCCGCACACTGGGTACTTCTATCCTGCTGTCAATTTATCATTAAATAACGCCGCTCCTACCTCGCTTCTCCGAACAGTCGTGGGCTGCGTACAAATGTGTCATCGAGTGAGGAAGTGAAGGGGTTTGACGGTATTAGCTGATCGGTTTCCTGAAGGGGGGCGCTAATCGATTGGCGGGAGGTAGTACGTTGAGTACAGGGGAGTGGGGGGAGTCAAGGCAGCGGTGGCCAGGAGATTTCAGCTATCGGAGGTTACGTGATAAGGTGCAACGCATAAGGTGCAACGAGTTGCGTATTATGGGGCCGTAGGATATCGGAATGGAGTCTTCTGGGAGGGCCCGAATTCATTGGGGTTGACAATGGCGACGGGTGACGTCATCATTTTTTGGTAGGTAAGGGTAAGGGGTAGTACCTTAGATAAGGGTTCGAATCTCTACGCTTCCGCCACATTCAAAGCCCTGATTATTCAGGGCTTTTTGCGTTTTTGGGCATAGTCATCCCCGCCGAATTTCCCCATCAGGCACCCTGCCCGAACGTCGCATTCAAAAACCACAACTCCAGCACCGCAACCAGCACGCAGAAGGCCACGAAGCCACGCGTGAACACCCGGCGTGGCTTGTCGAAACTTGGCCAGTTGAGCAGTGCATCACAGAGGTTGCCGATGGCTTCGAAAATGCTGCCAATCGCGCTTAGTAAACTATCGAGTGCGTCGTGCACGTGTCGGATCTTCCTGGTGCCTGAGGGTGTGTGACATCCTGCTCGATCCTTAGGTTACCACCCTCAAGTCCAAACGCTCGCCCAGCCCCTGTATTCACTGCAACGTCGGTGATCTGAAGGGCGAGGCCATGTCAGCCAGCGTCAGTTCGATATGCGCGATCAACCCGGCGAGGTGATCTGCCTTTTCCAGTTGGCCGTCTGCCTTCAGCCGCACCAGTTCCTGGCGCAGGTTCAGCAGATGTTTTTGCAGGGAGAGGGCGGAGGTGTGGTACTGATCCATGTCGATCTCATATGAAGGGCCTCCTTGCCGTTGTTAGTGCCAACGAAGGTATCAGCTCATTCCGCGTGCCAATACTGATCATTCATACACGCTTCCTGAATTGGCGATAACTCGGCTACAGAACATTCAGATTGGTCCTACGAATAGATCAGGGCTTGATTTTTGGGTGTTCTCCAATGGTCGCGCCAGAAACCTTGGCATGGTTGGGCTTAAGCCCTACACGCAGTGTCGATAACGATCCTGGCGCCGTAGGACGTCTTCGAATGGGCCGAAACGATATGTTGCAATTGCCTTGCGCGGGAAGTTGCTGGCCCCGGCGCTCCCGATTTGGCGGTTTCTGCTAGCATCGACGCTTTTCACCGCCAGGGAGAGGCATGTGAAGTACGTCGTGATAGAGCACCACCGTAGCGAATACCCCACCCCCATCACCTTCGCCGGCGGCACATTGCTGGACATCGGTCAGCGCTACGAGGGCGAGGAGCCTTGGCAGGACTGGTACCTGTGCAGTTGCAGCGGGCAGGCGCCGGGCTGGGTACCGGCGCAGGTGATCGAGCGGATCGGCGTCGACCGGGGCAGGGCGGTGGAGGCTTATTGCGCCCATGAACTGGACATCGACCCGGGCCAGCAGGTCGAAGGCCTGCGGCCACTGAACGGCTGGCTGTGGTGCCGCAACTTGCGCAACGGTGAACTGGGCTGGCTACCGCAGGAGAAACTGCGCTTGCTGGGCTCCTGAATGGTCATCTGATCTGCTTTTTTTCCACGAACCTGAATCTGTAACCGTATCAGCGCCGAGCCGACAATACCTGCCAGGCCCGGCGCTTGCGAACCGGCAAACGCCGGGCCGGTTGCGCTGCTCTGCACCCGCATCGGCCGGCCCCGCTGTTCCGTCATCACACTGTAGAGGTTCCGATGGGCAAGCTTGCTCTGTTCCTGGGTGGTTTTCTGCTGCTGACTATCATGATCGGTTTGCTGGGTACCATTCCGCCAGGTTGAAAACCCGCGCTTCATCCCTCAGCCCGTCTGGCATCAAGGCGGGCTCGATTTTCTCCCTCCGGCTCTTGGCCATTTGCCGCAGTCGTCTAGACAGGCGGTAGCTGCAAGTCATTCTCAAGTGCAAGGTGCTCGTGTACTCTCCCGCCCCCGTAAAAAGGGCCCGGGAACACGGGCCGATCACTTGCCTTGGAGACAATACGCACTATGGAATGCAAGAAAGACACTGCAGCGATGCTGGAGTGGCGCAGTCGCTATCTCGCAGAGGGCATCCTGCATGAGGAGGACTACGATCAGGCGCTGCGCAGTGCCGAAGCGTTGGAGCATTCTGGAGTGATCAGTGCAAGTGAATGGATCGAAATGGTCAGGTTGGCCAATACGGCGTTGCTCAAGCTCAGATAAATCCTGCAAGCGTTGCTGAAACTGTCCACAAAAAACGTGGGTAGGTCTGTGGATAAAGTTCTCTGGGCCTTGTGGTCCGTGGCCTCTGTCAAATTGAGCAGAAAGTGAACAGCGTTTTCACCCTCTGTTTTTGTGCTCACGGACGCGCGGCGCGCAGGGCCTGCAGCAGCTCGCGTACCCGCGCCGGCACGTCGCCTGTCGGGTACAGCGCATGCATCTGCGGGTCCTGTCCGCTGCTGGAGGTCAGGTGGTAATCGGCGCAGACCCGCACCAGGCGCCCGGCACGCACCTCGGGTTCGGCCAGCCAGTCGGCCAGCCGGGCGATGCCGGCGCCGGCCAGGGTGCTTTGCAGCACCGCGACACCTGAACCCAGGCGCAACCGTGGTTGTGGCCGCAGGCTGGTGATATGCCCCTCGCGGCAGAAGTGCCAGGCCTTGAGGATGCGTGGCGCGGTGTGCAGGATCAGCGCGCGCCGCTCCAGATCCTCCAGCCCCTGGGGTGTGCCTTCGCGAGCCAGATACTGCGGGCTGGCATACAGGTGTCGGCGGTAGCTCCACAGCGGGTAGCCGATCAGCTCGCTTGACTGGGGGAATGCGCCCCGGATGACGAAGTCGAGCTTGCCCAGCAGCGGGTCGAGCGCCTGGTCGCTGAACTGCACATCGAGGGTCACCTGTGGATGACGCCTGGAGAACTCGGCCAGTACCTGCGGCAGTACCTGCTGGGCCAGCACCTCGGGTGCGGCCAGGCGGATCCAGCCCTGCGCGCTGCCCGCCAGCGCGGCCAGTTCGTCGGCGGCATCGCGTTGCACATCCAGCAAGCGCTCGGCGTGGGGCAGCAGGCGTTCGCCGGCTTCGGTGAGGGTCACGGTGCTGGCGCTGCGGTTGAACAACTTGGCACCGCTGTTATCTTCCAGCGCCTGCACCGCGCGGGTAACGGCGCTGGGGGAGCGGCCCAGGGCGCGGGCTGCACTGACGAAGCTGCGCTTGTGCGCAACGCTGACGAATGCTTGGATCTCACGCAGCATGTCCAGGGCCATGGGCTTTTCCTCGTTGCAGTTTTCGCAACGTGGCATTTCAACACAAGCGCGGCGCTTTGATTAGTCTGGCGGCCTGCTTATTGCCGCCTGGACTGCCGACATGATGGATATCGCCCTGCTTTCGCTGTTTGCCTTCGCCGCTGGCCTGATCGACGCCGCCGTGGGTGGCGGCGGGCTGATCCAGATCCCGGCCCTGTTCAACGTGTTGCCCACTGCACAGCCGGCCGCGCTGCTGGGTACCAACAAACTGGCGTCGGTCTGTGGCACCAGCTTTGCCGCGCGTTCGTTCATCCGCAAGGTGCAGCTGGACTGGGGGCTGATCGTGCCGGCGGCGCTGAGCGCCTTCGTCATGTCGTTCTGCGGCGCGGCCACGGTGTCGCTGGTGCCGGCCAGCGTGATGCGGCCGATGGTGCTGGCGATGATCGTGCTGATGGCCGTCTACACCTTCTGCAAGAAGGACTTCGGTACCTTGCACAAGCCCACCGTCATCGGCCGCAAGGAGCAATGCCTGGCGGTATTGATCGGTGGCGCCATCGGTTTCTACGACGGCCTGTTCGGGCCGGGTACCGGCAGTTTCCTGATCTTCCTGTTCATTCGCTTCTTCGCCCTCGACTTCCTGCATGCCTCGGCCTCGGCGAAGCTGGTGAACATTGCCACCAACCTGGCGGCACTGGTGTTCTTCATCCCTTCGGGCAATGTGCTGTGGGCGATTGCCCTGCCGATGGCGCTGTTCAACATCCTCGGCGCGCTGACGGGCACCTGGCTGGCGGTGCGCAAGGGGGCGGGGTTCGTGCGCGGGTTGTTCCTGATCCTGCTCTGTGTGCTGATTGCCAAGCTGAGCTGGGACCTGTTCAGCGGCTGAGTCAGCCCACTATCTGGCGCTGGGCCTCGGCCAGCTCGATACGGTTGCGGCCGTGGGCCTTGGCGCGGTACAGCGCCTGATCGGCGCTGGCCAGCAGCACGTCGAGGCTGGGCGCGGCAACGTCACTGCTGCAACCGGCGATGCCGATACTGACCGTGATCTGCAGGCGCTGCCCGGCCGGAGCCAACTGCAGGTCCTGGACGGCACGGCGCAGGCGTTCGGCAGTGAACCTGGCCAACTCCGGCGCCAGCCCCGGGACGACAATGGCGAACTCCTCGCCACCCAGGCGGGCGAACAGCTCGCCGTCATGCAACTGGTCCTGCAGGGTGTCGGCGAACTGGCGCAGTACCAGGTCACCCACTGCGTGGCCGTGGCGGTCATTGATGGTCTTGAAATGGTCGATGTCGAGCATCATCAGGGTCAACGGCAGGGCCGGAGCCTGCTGCTGTCGGCTGTCGAGCAGGCCGTTGGCGCGGCGGGTGAAGGCGCTGCGGGTGAGGGTGCCGGTGAGGTGGTCGATGGTGGCCTGGTGCGCCATGCGTGCCATCAGGCTGCGGTTGGCATTGCTCACGCAGGCCACCACCAGCGGGCCGAGCACCAGCATGGCGATGCCCAGGCGTGCCGACATCAAGGTAGTCACGCCCGGCTCGCTCTGCGGCACGCTGAAGTGCATGAGGTTCTGCGCCACGGCAACGATCAAGGTGCTGCCGGCAGTGAGGGTCAGCAACGAAACGAGAAAAGGTGAGTAGCTCAAGGCGCACCACAGCAGGGCGGCGATCGGGAAGGCAATCGCCCCTGGCCCGCCGAAGAAGATGCTCAATGCCAGCGAGGCCAGCAATACCAGCAGCGGGGCCAGGGAGATCGGCTGGCTGCCGCTGCGGGTGAAGGCACGGGGCGAGGGGGCAGTGAGCAGTACCGGCAGGACCAGCACGCTGGTGGAGAACTGCTCGCTGAACCAGGCCAGCCAGGTGGCGCGCAATGACTGCTCGAACCACGGCGCGGCCATGACGCAGGCCAGGCTGGCGGCCACCATGCCACCGACGGCGCAGGCGCCGAACAGGCACAGGGTGCCGTGGGGTGTGCGCAGGCGCCTGTGCACCCGTGGCAAGCGGGCCATCAGGTACCAGATGCTGAGGATGGCGCCAAGGTTGCACAGGTTGAACCACAGGGCCGGTTGCCAGGCGGAGCCGGTGACCAGGTCGGCAGCGACCATCCCCAGGTAGATCAGGCCGAAGCCGAGCACTGTGGCCTGGCGCGGGTTGCGCAGCAAGACCCCGGCCAGCACGGCGTTGACCGGCCAGAACAGCGACAGGGATTCGATCGGCCTGGCCAGGATCCCCGTAAGTGTCAGGGCGAGCGTCAAGCCGAACAGGATGGCCAATGGCAGCAGGCGCGACGGAGCTGGAGACACCATAAGCTCGACCGACAAGCGAGGACGGAATCCAGGAAAACGGCCGTAGGCACCTGGGGCAAATTCGCGTCAGTTTGTTTCAAGTCGCCAATTGATGTCAATTCGCCGGGAATTTCCTGAATACTCCGTCAGATTACAAGCCAAAAACCCACGGCACCATCAGCACGGTCACCAGCATCACCAGCAAGGTGAACGGCACCCCGACCTTGACGAAATCGGCGAAGCGATACTGCCCGGGGCCCAGCACTAGGGTGTTGACGGGCGACGACACCGGGGTCATGAATGCAGCCGATGCCGCGAGCGCGACCGTCATGGCGAACGGGTAGGGCGACATGCCCAGCTGTTGCGCGGTGCTGATGGCCACCGGCGCCATTAATACAGCCGTGGCGGTGTTGGAGATGAACAGGCCGATGACTGCGGTGACGGCGAACAGGCAGGCGAGGATCGCGCTTGGCCCGGCATCGCCGAGAAGGCTCACCAGGGCGCCCACCGCCAAATCGATGCCGCCGGTCTTTTGCAGCGCCAGGGCGAACGGCAGCATGCCGACGATCAGCACCAGGCTTTGCCAGTGGATGGCGCGATAGGCGCTGTTCATGTCGATGCAGCGCCCCGCGCCCATCAGCAGGCAGCCGATCAGCGCGGCGAGCACGTTGGGCACCAGGCCACTGACCATCAACCCGACCATCACCGCCAGACTCAGCAAGGCATAAGGCGCCCGGGCGCTTGCGGGGGCCACCTGGTCGATCTCGGCCGGCAGGCTCAGCACCAGGAAGTCGCGGGGCTTGGCCTGCAGCTGGCGCACCGCTTTCCACGGGCCGACTACCAGCAAGGTGTCGCCCAGGCGCAGCTTTTCTTCAACCAACTGCTCCTCGATGGCCAGCTGGTCGCGCCGCAGCCCCACCACGTTGAGGTCGTAGCGGGTGCGGAACGCAAGTTCGAGGATGCTCTTGCCGATCAGTTGCGAGCCTGGCGGCAGCGACACTTCCGCCATCCCCAGCTCCTGGGACTGGTCGATGAAATAGGCCGCCTTGAAGTGCAGCGGCTCCAGTTGCATGGTCTGGCACAGGCTGCGCAGGTCGTCGCGGTTGGCGAACAGGTCGAGCAGCAGGATATCGCCCTGCTGCAGCACGGTGCCCGAGTCGGCGGCGATCACCCGGGTGGTGAACTTGTGCTGGCGTTCGATGCCGACCACGTTGGCGCCATGCCGGGTGCGCAGTTCCAGTTCGCCCAGGGTATGGCCGATCAGTGGCGAGTGCGGGCGGATACGCAGGCGGCGTTCGCGACCGTTGAGTTTGTAGTCCAGCACCAGGTCGAGCAGGGTGCGGCGGGTTTCCACCCGGCCATCCTTGCGCACTTCGCCATTGAGCCAGTGGCGGGTCAGCAGCATGTAGCCGATGCCCAGTACCAGCACCACCAGGCCGAACGGGGTGAAGCTGAAAAAGCTGAAACCGCTTTGGCCGTGGCGCATCAGCTCGCTGTGCACGACCACGTTGGGTGGCGTGGCCACCAGGCTGAGCATGCCGCTGATCAGCCCGGCGAAGCTCAGCGGCATCATCAGCCGGCTGGGGGAGAGCTTCAGGCGCGCGGCAATGCTCAGCACCACCGGGATGAAAATCGCCACAACCCCGGTGGAACTCATCACCGAGCCCAGGCCGGCCACCGCCACCATCAGCAGCACCAGCAGGCGCGCCTCGCTGTTGCCGGCGCGCTCGCTCATCCATTCGCCGATGCGGTAGGCGATGCCGGTGCGTACCAGGCCTTCGCCGATCACGAAAAGTGCAGCGATCAGTACCACGTTGGGGTCACTGAAACCGGCCAGGGCCTGGTCCACGGTAAGGATGCCGGTGAGCGGCAGGATGAGGATCACCAGCAACGCAACCACGTCCATGCGTGGGCGGTTGATGATGAAAAGCACGACGACGATGGCCAGCAGGCCGAGGACCCAGAGCAGCTCTTGGTTCATGGGGAGGGGGTGTTCCTTCACACGAGGGCGCGAAAAGCGATGGTCCTAGTGTGGCAGCTTGACGCGAATGCGTCGTTGACGTGCTGCAATGTTTTGCCGGGCGAAACGATCGCGGGCGGTGCGGCCATGTAACAAGCCTGCACCGCCCGCGAGGGTGTCAGTGTCGATCAGTGACGGTGCTTGTGCTTGCGGTTGCTGTCACCCATGTGGTTGCCGATGGCGCCACCGGCTGCGCCGCCAAGGCCTGCGCCGATGGTCGAACCGTTGGAGCCGCCGAGCTTGCCGCCGATCAGCGAGCCGCCTGCCGAACCCAGGCCGCCACCAATGGCCGCCTCGGTGCGGTTGCCCTTGCGTGCGCCGACGGCGCTGCCGGCCGCGCCACCCAGGCCTGCGCCGATGGCGGCGCCGGTGCTGCCACCGATCTGTTTACCGACCACGTTACCCAAGGCGCCGCCCAGGCCGCCGCCGATGGCCGCGGTACCGTCACCGGCGAAAGCACCCTGGCAGAGCAGCAGGCCGAGGGCGAGGGAAGGCAGAGTCAGACGCATGTTGTGAACCTCAGAGGAGTCATCAGGGTGGGGGCCGCCTTGCGGGCGGCGAATCAAGGTTGGGAAGACGCTTCAGCGCTGGTAGCGGTCACGGTACTGGCGATCGTCGTCGTCATCGCGATCATGGCGGTGGTGATGGCGGTGGCCGCGATCACCGTCGCGCCAGCCATCATCATCGTCGTGGTAGTGGTGGCTGTAGCAGCCGCCAAGCAACAGCACGGCGGTGATCAGCGAAAGGCTTGCGAGGCGAGTCTTCAAGATATAGGTCCTTGATCGGTAAAGGTTTACCGGGTACTCGCTGAGACCTTGGTCGATCGATTTGGTTTCTTTACCCCGCAAAATATTGGTGCCCTGGCGATAGGCGGCATCCAGGGCAGGGCGGGAGGACGAAACGTCGTGCCCATGGCCGGCACTGAATCAGGTCGGGACAGACGCCGAACCCTGGTTTGCCGTGCTAGAGTCGCGTTCTTTTTTGTCCCGAGGATGGAACATGCGAGCGATTCTGCCGATGACTGTGGCGCTGCTGCTGGTGGGCTGTGCGTCGTCGACCATGGAGACAGCGCGTACCGGCGCGCCGACCGCACGCCTGGACTCGCACAAGACCCCGGATGTGGTCGCCCAGTGCATCCAGTTCAGCTGGCAGGAAGAGAAGACCTTTGGCGTGGATGCCAGCGGCTACCTTGAAGCGCGCAAGGCGGGCGGTTTCACCGTGTATACCCGCGAGGCGGAATCGTTCGTCGATGTCTACGCCCAGGCCGGCGGCACGCGGGTGGACTACTACGCCCAGCACAACGACGGCATGGCCCTGCAGCGCCGGGCGGCAGCGGCGACCTGCCTGTAAGGCTGCGCTCAGCGCAGCCGCGCCTCCAGCCCGGCAATATGCGCCTGCAAACGTTCATGCTCCTCGCGCTCGGCACCGATGTCCTCGAACACGCTGATCAGGTGCTCCGGCTGGCCATCGGCATGCCGCTGCAGCGAAGTGCGCGCGCGCACCCAGATAAAGCGGCCATCCTTGTGCCGCACGCGTTTTTCCACTTCATAGCGCTCGATTTCGCCGGCCAGCATGCGCCCTAGCAGCACGAGGTTGTCCGGCAGGTCGTCGGGGTGGGTCAACTGCTGGAAGGTCATGGCATACAGCTCGCCCTCGCTGTAGCCCAGCAATTCGCAGAGGCTGCCATTGACCCGTCGCCAGGTGCCATCCGGGTCGATATAGGCCAATGCCCCCCACGCCAGTTCGAAGATCGCGCGAAAGCGTTCCTCGCTCTGGCGCAGGTGTTCCTCGGCGACCTTGCGCTCGGTGTTGTCCATGCTGATGCCGACCATCTTCACCGGGCGCCCGACGCTGTCTTGCAGCACCGTCGCGCGCGAGGCGATCCAGCGCTGGCTGCCATCGGGGCGGGTGATGCGAAAATCACACTCGCAGCCAGTGCCTTGCGCGACCGCCTGGGCGTACATGCTCTGCATGTGGCGTGCGTCTTCGGCATGGATATGTGCCCAGAAATCCTCGTTGCGGCGTACCGGCCAGCCATACACCGCCTCGACGTTGGGCGAGTAGGTGACCTCGTCGCTGACCAGGTTCCACTCCCAGGTGACGATGCGCGCGCCTTCCTGGGCCAGCTTCATGCGCATTTCGCTCTCCATGATCTCGGCGGTGTAGCGCCGGCGCACATCGGTCATCGGCAGCTCGACCACCTCGGCCTGCTGCACGCTGTGCAGGGCTTCCTCGCCGTAACGCAGCCAGATCCAGTTGACCTTGAGAAAGTCCGCCAGCTTGCGCAGGTTGTCGTAGTCGATCTCGCCGCCGCGTGTCCATTTGTGCACCGCCGTGCGCGATATCCCCAGGGCCGTGCCAACCGCTTGCAGGGTCAGCTTGTGGTGTTCGAGCAGTTCCTTGAGGCGAAAGGCGAAGCTGTTTTCCGTCATGGGTGCTGGATCCTTGGGCGGGGCCGAAGGCCGCAGTATACCTGAGCTGTCAACCTCAGGTTGACGGGTGTTGCCGCGGCGGCGCAGGGGCGGTTAACGTGGCAGCTGACTCCATCAGGACAGGGATGTACTACCGCATGAGCCGATCACTGGAACTCAATCGCGCCAGTTGGGATGAGCGCGCGCCGCTGCACGCGGCCTCGAAGGATTATGAAGTCGAGACATTCGTCCGCGACCCCGGGCACCTGTCCGAGGTTGTGCGTTTCGACCTGCCGAGGCTGGGCGAGCTTCGCGGTTTGCGCGCGGTGCACCTGCAATGCCATATCGGTACCGATACCCTGTCGCTGGCTCGGCTGGGTGCCCAGGCCTGGGGCCTGGATTTCTCGGCGGCGTCGCTGGCGCAGGCGCGCAGTTTGGCCGGGCGCTGTGGCGCGAGCATCGAGTATGTGCAGGCGGACGTTTATCGTGCCGAGCAGGTGCTGCCGGCAGGTAGCTTCGATCTGGTCTACACCGGCATCGGCGCCTTGTGCTGGTTGCCTGATATCGAGCGCTGGGCGCGCACGGTGGCGGCCTTGCTCAAGCCGGGCGGACGCCTGTTCCTGCGCGATGGCCATCCGATGCTGATGGCCGTCAACGAGGACCATCAGGACCGGCTGCAACTGGACTACCCGTATTTCGAGCGTGAAGCGCCCACGGTGTGGCACAGCGACCAGACCTACGTGGACACCGACCAGGCGCTGGCCCAGACCGAGACCCACGAGTGGAACCACGGGCTGGGCGAGGTGATCAGCGCACTGCTGGGCAATGGCCTGCGGCTGACCGCCCTTGAGGAGCACCAGAGCATCCCCTGGGAGGCGTTGCCGGGGCAGATGGAAAGGGGCGCCGACGGTGAGTGGCGCCTGATCGAAGCCCCCTGGCGCCTGCCGCTGAGCTACACGCTGCAGGCGCTCAAGGGCTGAGCCTCAGGACAGGTAACCGCCATCGACATTGAGTGCGGTGCCGGTGGTGTAGCTGGACGCGCTGCTTGCCAGGTACAGCACGGCGCCGGCCATTTCGCTCGGGTCGGCCACGCGCTTGAGCGGGATGTGTTGCAGGGCGGCGTTGAGGATGCTGTCGTTCTTTACCAGTGCCGAGGCGAACTTGGTGTCGGTGAGGCCCGGCAGCAGGGCGTTGCAGCGGATACCGAAAGGTGCGCACTCCTTGGCGAACACCTTGGTCATGTTGATCACCGCCGCCTTGGTCACCGAGTAGATACCCTGGAACAGGCCGGGCGACACGCCGTTGATCGAGGCCACGTTGATGATGCTGCCGCCGCCGTGCTCGCGCATCAGCTTGCCGGCCTCTACCGACATGAAGAAGTAACCGCGGATGTTCACGTCGACGGTCTTCTGGAAGGCGCCCAGATCGGTGTCCAGCACATTGCAGAACTGTGGGTTGGTGGCGGCGTTGTTGACCAGGATATCGAGGCGGCCGAACTGTTCGCGGATCCCGGCGAACACCTGTTGGATCTGCTCCATCTCGCCAATGTGGCAGGCCACCGCGGTGGCCTTGCCGCCAGCGGCAATGATCGCCTCAGCCACCTGCTGGCAGCCGTCGAGCTTGCGGCTGGAGACGATCACATGGGCGCCCTGTTGGGCCAGCAGGTGGGCGATGGCTTCACCGATGCCGCGGCTGGCGCCGGAGACGAAGGCGATCTTGCCATCGAGGTCGAACAGCTGGGTCTTGGACATGCTTGTATTCCTTGTTGTCTGTCGCTGCCGGGTTTACAGGCGGGATTTGTCGATCAGTTGCAGGCTCATGTGCTCCAGCAGGCGGTTCATGTGGATGAACTGGGCGAAGCGTTTGTCCTGGGTCTGGCCGTGGAAGAAGCGGTAGTAGATCTGCTGCACGATGCCGGCCAGGCGGAACAGGCCATAGCAGTAATAGAAGTCGAAGTTGTCGAGCGTGATACCTGCGCGCTCGGCGTAGTAGTCGACGAACTGTTGGCGGGTCAGCATGCCCGGTGCGTTGCTGGGCTGGCGGCGCATCAGTTGCACCGGTGCCGGGTCGCTGGCCTCGATCCAGTAGGCCAGGCTGTTGCCCAGGTCCATCAGTGGGTCGCCAATGGTGGCCATCTCCCAGTCCAGCACGCCGATGATGCGCATGGGGTTGTTGCTGTCGAGGATGACGTTGTCGAAGCGGTAATCGTTGTGCACGATGCCTGGGCGCGGGTGGTCGGCCGGCATTTTTTCGCGCAGCCAGGCAATGACTTGCTCCCAGCGCGGCGCATCGGGCGTCAGGGCTTTTTCATAGCGGCTGGCCCAGCCTTCGATCTGGCGTTGTACATAGCCTTCCGGCTTGCCCAGGTCGGCTAGCCCGCAGGCGTTGTAGTCCACTTGGTGCAGTTCGACCAAACGGTCGATGAAGCTCTTGCACAGGGCTTCGGTGCGGGCAGAGTCAAGGTTCAGTTCGGTCGGGATATCCGAGCGCAGGATGATGCCGTTGACCCGCTCCATCACATAGAACTCACCGCCGATCAGCGATTCGTCGGTGCAGTGCACATAGGCTTTGGGGCAGTAAGGGAAGCCTTCGTTGAGCCGGTTGAGGATGCGGAACTCGCGGCCCATGTCATGGGCCGATTTGGCCTTGTGCCCGAACGGCGGGCGGCGCAGCACGAACTCCCGCTGCGGGTAGGTCAGCAGGTAGGTGAGGTTGGAGGCGCCACCAGGGAACTGGCTGATGGTCGGCAGGCCTTCAAGGCCGGGAATGTGATCCTTCAGAAAGGGATCGATGACGGCGGCATCGAGTTCTTCGCCGGGGCGGACCTGGGTGGACTGATCGGTGATCGTCATGCGACTTCCTTATGATCAATAGCAAGGACTATTGGCTAATCTAATTTCCCATGGTTGTTGGTACAAGCGTGCCAGACGCTTATTGGTCGGGGTGTTGCCGGGCGATCAATGGCCCTGATGCTGGGCAGGCAAAAAAAAACCGAAGCGCAAGGCGCTTCGGTTTTTTCATTCGCAGTTCGCGCTGCCGATCAGGCCGGGAACAGCTCGCTGAGCTTCATCGACAGCATCATGTCGCCTTCGACGCGCAGCTTGCCGCCCATGAAGGCCTGCATGCCATCGGTGTCACCGCTGACGATGCCCTTGAGGGTCTCGCTGTCCAGCACCAGGGTGCAGTTGGCGTCGGCGTTTTCGCCTTCCTGGATCTCGCAGGTGCCATCCTTGACGAGCAGCGCGTAGTGCTTGTCTTCGTCGGTGATGTTGAAGCCGAACACCAGGTCCAGGCCTTCAGCAGCGGCGGGGTTGAATTTCGCTTTCATTGCCTCGACGGCTTTTGCTACATCGCTCATGGTGTTTTCCTTATTAAGTGATATTCAAGTCCGCAGGGACAAAACAGGCCGGGTTCATCGGTAGGTGATGAGCTCCGGCGCCCTCAGCAGCTGCACGTGGGCTTGGCTGTTGAAGGAGGCCAGTGCCACGTCACGGCCACGGAACTTCAGGTGGCTGAGCGACGTGTTGATGATTTGCCAGTTCAGGGCGAACGCCTGAGCCGGTGTGATTGCGCAAGTCAGGTGGAGCAGGGCGGCAATGGTGCCACCCGAGGTGAACAGGGCGATGTTTTCACCGTTGGCAGCGCTGTCGAGCAACCGCTGCAGCCCGTCACCCACCCGGCCAGTGAAGGCCTGCCAGGTTTCCAGGTTGTCGTCGTGGGCATGCTCGCCCGCGTGCCAGCGCTCTACCATCAAGGCGAACAGGCGCTGGAACTCACTGCGGTTCTGCGCACCGTTGCGCAGTACGTGCAGCGCTTCGGGCTCATCGGCCAGCAGGCCAGGGAGCAGGGCGCGGATCACCCCGTCGGCATCGAATTCGTTGAAGGCCGGGTCGGTCTCGATGGCAGGGACCAGGCTGCCGTTGGCGTGCAAGGCTTGCAGTGCCAGGCGAGCGGTATCCTGTTGGCGGCGCAGGCTGCCGGCGACGCAACGATCCAGGCGCAGCCCGAGTTGGCCGAGGTGCTTGCCCAGCGCCAGGCTCTGACGCTCGCCTACGGCCGAGAGGACGTCGTAGTCGGCGGCACCGAAAGAGGCTTGGCCATGTCGGATCAGGTAGAGGTTGCCCACGAAGTTGTCCGGCCCGGTTGGAGGTTGCAGCGAGGTTAGGATGCCCTGCCAAGGCTGTCAACGAAAAAACATACAAGCGTTTGAAAAGGTCGTTTGAACTGTGTTGCCGGCGTTGTCGACGGCTGGCAGCAGCCCAGGCAGCCCGGTATGCTGCAAGCATTTCGTGCCTGTCTGGCGCTGGTCTATCAAGGAGTCAACGTGGAGTTTCTTGCCGAATACGCAAGCTTTCTCGCCAAAACCGCAACGCTGGTGATCGCCATCCTGATGGTGTTGTCGGCCATCGCCGGTCTGCGCGGCAAGGGGCGGCGCAAGCCGGGTGGGCAATTGCAGGTCACCCGCCTCAACGAATTCTATAAAGAGCTACGTGAGCGCCTGGAGTCGGGCCTGCTCGACAAAGGCGAACTCAAGGCGCTGCGCAAGCAACAGGCGAAGGACGAGAAGCAACAGAAGAAGAAAAAGCCCGAGCAGAAACGCCGGGTATTCGTTCTCGACTTTGATGGCGACATCAAGGCCTCGGCCACCGAAAGCCTGCGCAACGAGATTACCGCGCTGCTGACCTTGGCCACACCAAGTGACGAAGTGGTGCTACGCCTGGAAAGCGGCGGCGGCCTGGTGCACAGCTACGGCCTGGCAGCTTCGCAGCTGGCGCGCATTCGTGAAGCCGGCATTCCCTTGACCATCTGCATCGACAAGGTCGCCGCCAGCGGCGGCTACATGATGGCCTGCATCGGCGAGAAGATCGTCAGCGCACCCTTCGCCGTGCTCGGTTCGATCGGCGTGGTGGCGCAATTGCCCAATATCAACCGCTTGCTGAAGAAGCACGATATTGATTTCGAGGTGCTCACGGCTGGTGAATACAAGCGCACCCTGACGGTGTTCGGTGAGAACACCGAAAAGGGCCGGGAGAAGTTCCAGGAAGACCTCGACATCACCCATCAGCTGTTCAAGGATTTCGTTGCCCGCTACCGTCCGCAATTGCACATCGATGAGGTGGCGACCGGCGAAGTCTGGCTGGGCATTGCCGCTCTCAACCGCCGACTGGTCGATGAGCTTGGCACCAGTGACGAGTACCTGAGCCGCAGCGCCCGCGAGGCCAATGTATTCCACTTGCGTTTTGCCGAGCGCAAGAGCCTGCAGGAGCGTATTGGCGTGGCTGCCAGTGGCGCGATGGAGAACACGCTGGTAGGGCTGTGGAGCAAACTTGGGCGCCTTCGCTAACACCTTGAACACCTTGAAGATTTTTTTCTTGAAGGGGGTTGCAAGGTCAATCGATTGCCGACATAATGGCCTCCATCGAAACGCAGCTGAACTTGAAAAAGCCCAGCGGTTTCAAGGAGATAGCGAAAGCTGACTCCGACTTTGAGGCCGAGTAGCAAAGTGGTTATGCTCCGGATTGCAAATCCGTCTACGCCGGTTCGATTCCGACCTCGGCCTCCATATTCGAAAGCCCCGCAGATTAACGTCTGCGGGGTTTTTCTTTGTGGGTCGAAAAAGCCGATCATTTCCGCATAATTAGGCATCATTTCCGCATCAGCGCATTACTTGGTGGGGCTGACGGCGTCGACACGGCGGTAAACCCGCTCGCTGATTCCTTCTTTCGAGTGCCCTAAGTCATTCGCCCAGCCCCGTACAGGGCTTTTGATCTGGCGCTCACCCCTCACCGCGATGCTTCCAGGCGTGGTGCCTGCCCAGGTCACTGGCATGAAATGCCCGGGTGAGATGCGCCTTCTTCAGCTCCTCAACCCAGGCAATGGCCTCGGCGCGTTCTCGGGCGCGGATCGCATCAACAGCCTCCGCCCAGTGCTCCAGCGCCTCGGCAAACCTCCGCTTCTCATTCTCGGGCATCTCGGCACCCTTCGCGTGAGTGATTGGAAGGGGTAAGGGTAGACCAAATGGGAGTGATGCTTGGGGCGGTTGTCGGCAAGCGACGAACGAAAAGCCCGGCGCTGGGCCGGGCTTGGGTTGCATGCCATGTCAAAGGGTAGATGCCTGCATCGTTGCGCGGAGCAGAGCTAGATCCTTGGTCGGTATGACATAGGTTCTGGAGAGCATGTCGCCGACTCGTTGGCATCGTGCGGACTGCGCATAGATGAAGATCGTTATGATCCCTAGCGGAGCCTCGATGTGTCTGGTGAATCCTCGAATCAGGGCTTGTACAAGCGTAGGTGGGTCGCCTGCTCCGTTGATGACGGTCAACCCAAATACAAGCTTCCCCGGTGTCCTGCCTTTAAGAAGCCATTCCCATAGCGGATACAGGAATAGGTAGACAAAGACCAGTTCAAGCCCTGCGAACAACAGACGTTCTTGCTGGGTGAGCCACAGGCCGAGAAGAACAATTGTTCCGTAGTCGATGATGTACGCCCCTATGCGTTTCATCAGAAGGGACGTCCTTGAGACTTCCATCAGGTGCTCCGTGTTGTGGTAGATAGCGAATGAGCGGGGCCCAGGAGTTAACCGGCTTGGGGTTACTTGAAATTGCGCTCGTAGATCCGTTCGTAGCAACGGCGCGCTACAGTCGCGAAGTACACTGGTAAAAATGAGTGACGCAGGACCTGGCTTGGGCGTTCGTCATGAGTGAGGCATTTCGAGCATG
Source organism: Pseudomonas sp. ES1 (assembly GCF_050586605.1). Taxonomy (NCBI): domain Bacteria; kingdom Pseudomonadati; phylum Pseudomonadota; class Gammaproteobacteria; order Pseudomonadales; family Pseudomonadaceae; genus Pseudomonas; species Pseudomonas sp. ES1. Next base: position 80,835 of record NZ_JBOBDM010000001.1, read on the forward strand.
CACGTGTTGAGGTGGGTCTTGCTGTATCGGCAGCGGCTGGCTGACGTTTATCCTTGAGTCGCGAGATTCTTGTGCTGTGGCGCTGCAAAGGTAGATTGCCCTCATCAACAAGAAGGGTGCCCGGAAATTGGAAACGGCCCAGGAATCGTGCCTTGCGGTAATTGCAGTCGCGCCGTTTCAGTTTTGTTTTGGAACTGAATACCTTGGCCTACCAAATAGGGAATGTGGCAATGGGCAAAAGATTGGGAAAGTTTAGAGCCTGGTTCACGCCCCGTCGGCGGCTCTGGACGGGAATAGGCACGTACGCACTAGTGATTGTGGTACCGATGCTCAGCCCGGGAACCAGCTTGAGTTTCCTGGTGGGGCCGGCGTGTATCATCTTTCTCAGTAGCTTCATGTACAGACCTGCCAGCAAGCGTTCCGGGTAATCTACGATAGGCTGGATTCTGGCAAGTCTGTGGTGCCCTGGCCCGAAGTGCGCCCCCGGTTGTGATAGATTCCCGCCATTAACAAGGAGGTGATACATGGCAACCAGAGGCAAGGATCATCAGATCGACAATATCGAATTCAATGTCAGCGATATTGACCGCAGCAAAGCGTTCTACGGTACGGTTTTCAACTGGCAGTTCGTGGACTACGGCCCGACCTATACCGAGTTTACGGATGGGCGATTGACCGGCGGTTTCACCACGGGTGAGCCCGTCAGGCCTGGTGGCCCGCTGGTGATCCTGTATGCGGATGATCTGGCCGAGACGCAACATCGGCTTGAGGCTGCAGGGGCAAAGATCAGCAGGGCTGTGTTCGCATTTCCGGGCGGCAAGAGGTTCCACTTCATCGATCCGGATGGTTACGAACTCGCGGTCTGGACTTCTGTGGATTGAAGCGACCAGGCGAAACAGCGAATAAAAGAAAACCCGCCATCTAGGCGGGTTAAACAGAACGTATCGAAGCAAGGCCAGTCTGCCGTCACAGATGTCAGAATTTTGTGAAGGCCCTGCAGGTCAGGTTTCAATAATCGTTACTGAATTTTTCATCAATCATGCGTCTTTCTATTGCGTAGCGCTTCGGGTCTATTGCGTCGGCGCGGCTCTTTTCTTCGATGGCGAGGCCATGCAATGCTGCGCCGATGGCCACGACTCTACTTTCGTCCTGTTCTGCGGTAGTCGTCGGAAGTGGCCAAGCGCATCAACATGGCTGGGCTCAGGCAAAAAAAGCCCGCCGGGGCTGGCGGGCTGGAACGTGCTTGAAGGGAGAGCCTTGAGGTTGCGCCTGGTCGGTTAAGTCAGGGTTAACTACCCGCTGCATTGACCGCTGGCGCCGAAGCGCCTATACAGGCGGCCTGTAGTGTGTGGAGTGTGTGATGTACGAAGAAGACGATTTGCCGGAGCCCGAGCACGACCATCTGCTTGACCACGAATTTCACGACAGCTTCGACCCTGAGGCGGATGCGCAGGGGGCGCTGGATGAAGTCGAGGAAGACGAGGAGCTGCAGGATGATTTCGATGACGAGGAGGATCACCCGGCCTGGCACGATGACTGCGACGATTGACGTCGCAGCAATCGCGTAGTGATCCGGCGGTCAGCGGCGGTCGAGCGAAAAGCGCCCGGGGCCGCTGACGGCCAGTGCCAGCAGGCCGCCAACGATGCTCAGGTTTTTCAGGAACTGAGTCATGTTTGCGCTGCGTTCAGGGTCGACCATGTTCCAGAACGGGTGGCCGAGCAGCGCGGTGCCCAGCACGAACAGGGCGAACAGCAGCGCCAGTGGCCGGGTATAGAAGCCGAGGATCAGCAGGATGCCAACCAGGAACTCCATGATCACCGCCACCCCGGCAGCCAGCATCGGGGCCGGTGCGCCGAGGGAGGTCATGTAGCCGACCGTGCCCTCGAAGCCGGTCAGCTTGCCCCAGCCCGCGAGTACGAACAGGATCATCAGGAAGATTCGGGCAAGCAGCAGAATGAAGTCGCGTTGGCCTTCGAGCAGTGCATAGCGCATGGCGGCGCTCCGATGGACGGGGACAGTTTCCACTCTAGCAGCTGCCAGGCGGAATTCCGCTGGGCATGAAAAAGGCGCCGCAAGGGCGCCTTCATCGAAAACAGATGGTGCGAGTGGCGGGACTCGAACCCGCAAGGCTCACGCCGACAGATTTTAAGTCTGCTGTGTATACCAATTCCACCACACTCGCACTGTGATCGCCGCGCCTCATTAATAGATGGCCTTGGCAATCAAGCGCGCTTTATAACCCATTGTTATAGAAGCGTCAACCAGCCTGCAGGTTCAGGGCGTGAGGGTGTGGGCAATATCGCGCAGTTCACAGGCAGAATCGCGCAAGTCGTGGACATGGTTGTCCATGGTCCGAGCATCTGTCTTATGGATTGAATGACGCAGATACAGGGCGTGCCCATCGAGTGCCTGGCACAGTGTCTCGAGTTCGGCAGCAGTGTGCAGCAGATCGTCCTGAAGAAGTTGCAGGCGTTGATTCGAGGGCATGTGGTGCGTCCTTGCAGGTAAGCGAGGTGCCACTATAGGCCAATTGACAGCAGGCTGTCATTACGCCACCTTTGCGCCATTGGATCCAAGTGAGTAAGCCGTGATGCCCCCGTTTTCCTCAGGCCAGGCCAGCGCAGCAGGGCGTGTTGTGCGCCCGAAGCTATTTTGGCGTGTGTTGTTGTTGCTGGTTTGCCTGCTGGCAGCCTTCCTCTTCGTCGGCCTGATGGGGTTGGGTAGCTATCTTGTGGTGCTTGGCCTGGATGAATTGCATTCAGCGTCTCAACGGCTCATGGCCTTGGGCGGCGGCGCGGTGATTCTGCTGGTCGGCCTGTGGCTGCTCAAAGTGGCTATGCCACGCAGGCTGGTGCCGACGATGCGTGAGCCTGAAGTTGACGGTCGTCGCATGGGGTAGGGTGCTTGCAGGACTTTTGACTACGCTCAGTATGTCCTTATCGCGGTGCTTGGGGAGTTCGCATGCCAGCAACGGACCGGCCCGCCCAGTCAGTGATGCCCGAAGCGCGCTATGAACAGCTGGTTCAGGCGGTGGTGGACTATGCCATCTACATGCTCGACCCAGATGGCCATGTGGTGTCGTGGAACGCCGGTGCCCAACGGATCAAGGGCTATCGCGCCGACGAGGTCATAGGCAAGCATTTCTCCCTGTTCTTCACCGCCGAAGATTGCGCCGAGGGCCGGCCCGAACGTCTGTTGCGCCAGGCCCTGGAGCAGGGCGTGGCACAGGATGAGGGCTGGCGTGTACGCAAGGATGGCACGCAATTCTGGGCCCTGGCCGCGCTGGACGTCATTCGCGACGAGCAGGGCCAGATCATCGGCCTGGCCAAGGTCACGCGCGACATCACTGATCGCCGGGACTCCGCGCTGCAACTGGACGCCATGCGCGCCCAGCTGTTCCAGGCACAGAAGCTCGAGGCCCTCGGCCAACTGACCGGCGGCTTGGCCCATGACTTCAACAACCTGCTGACCATCATCCTCAACTCGGCCCGCCTGGCCATCAAAAGCCAGGACCCCGTCCGCACCCGGCGTATGCTCGAGCACATTCTCGATGCCGGGCAGCGGGGCACCCAGTTGACCCAACAACTGCTCAGCTTTGCCCGCTATCGGCAACTGAGCGTCGCACGGATTTCGCCTGCCGAGGTGGCCGGGTCCATTCGCGCGCTGGCGGAACACGCGTTGCCTCCCGACATCGAACTGGTCGAGCAGATCCAGGCAGGGCTGCCTGCGATCGAAGTGGATGCCGGGCAGTTGCAGATGGTGCTGCTGAACATGATGTTCAATGCCCGGGATGCGATCGGCACGGCGGGACGGATTGACCTGGTGGTCGATAGTGTGGAGCTGGCCGGTGAAGTGGAGGGCTTGCAAGGCCGCTACCTGCGTTTCGACGTGCGGGACGACGGCGAAGGTATCGATCCGCAGGTGTTGCCACGTATCTTCGAGCCGTTTTTCACCACCAAACCCTTCGGCAAAGGCACCGGTCTTGGGCTCAGCCAGGCCTATGGGTTCGCCAGGCAGAGCAATGGCGCCATCCGCGTTGCCAGCCAGCCCGGCAAGGGGACCTGCATGAGCCTGTACCTGCCGGCATGCCCCAATGACCAACCGCAGACAGGCGAGTAAAACATCATGGTTGAACAGCTCAAGCGACTGGCCACCGGCATTGAAGGCCTCGATGCCCTGCTCAAGGGCGGGCTGGTGGTGGGGGCGTCCTATATCGTTCAGGGGCATCCGGGCTCGGGCAAGACCATCCTGGCCAACCAGCTTGCTTGCAACCATGTCCGCGAAGGCGGGCGCGTGCTGGTGGCCACGTTGCTCAGTGAGTCCCATGAACGGTTGTTCCAGTACCTGTCGACCCTGACGTTTTTCGATCAGAAGCTGGTGGGCGACAGCATTCAGTTCGTCAGTGCCTTCGACACCCTTGAACAGGATGGCCTCGACGCCGTGGTGCGGTTGCTGCGCCAGGAGATAGCCCGGCAGCAGGCCAGTCTGTTGATCGTCGATGGCCTGCTCAACGCCCGCTCACGGGCGGAAACCAGCCTCGACACCAAGAAGTTCGTTTCCGAATTGCAGGGGCATGCCGCTTTTGCCGGATGCACTGTCCTGTTGCTGACCAGCGCACGTCTGGAGGAGGGCAGTCCCGAGCACACCATGGTCGATGGCGTCATCGAACTGGGCGAGCACATGGTTGGCAGCACGGCGGTGCGTCATGTCCAACTGCGCAAGACCCGTGGCAGCGCCGCGTTGTCGGGGCGCCACGAATGTCTGATCAGCGAGGCAGGGTTGCAGGTCTTCCCGCGGCTGGAATCACTGTACAGCCACCCCAGCCAGCCTGGTGCGCAGGCGCTGAGCCGCGCCACTACCGGGGTGAGCGACCTGGATCGCATGCTCGGCGGCGGTTTGGCTGAAGGTTCCGTGAGCCTGCTGATGGGGCCGTCCGGGGTCGGCAAAAGTGCCTTGGGCATCGCGTTTCTGGCAGCGTCCGATGAGCACGCACCCGGGCTGCACTTCGGGTTCTACGAGACGCCCGCTCGCCTGCGTCTCAAGGCTCAAGCACTGGGCTTCGACATCGCCGGGCAGGAGCGCGACGGGGTCGTGCAACTCAGTTGGCAACCCACCACTGAGGGGCTGCTGGATGAGGTAGGCGCACGTTTGCTTGAGCAGGTGCAAGCGCTGGGCGCCAGGCGCGTGGTAATCGACAGCCTCGGCGCGTTCGGGCGCCTGGCACTGGAGCCAGGGCGCTTGAACGCGTTCTTCCGTGCCCTGACCGGTGAGCTGCGCGCGCGTGAGGTGACTGTCCTGCTCACGTGGGAGATGCGTGATATTTTCGGCGCCGAGATCACCGCCCCGGCACCGGACCTGTCGAGTATCGTCGACAATCTTGTGCTGATGCGCTTCGCCGAACTCGATGCCAAGCTGCACCGCGTGCTGTCGATCGTCAAAGTGCGCGACAGCGACCACGACCCAACGCTGCAGGCGCTGCACCTGGGGCCGCAGGGGATCACCCTCGGGCGGGCTTTCGATGGCGCAAGCGGCGTGCTCAGCGGCACAGCGGTCCCGCAGGGCGATCGCTGACGGGATGACGCCATGAACACCATCCTGATCGTCGATGACGAGTACCTGATTGCCGATATCCTCGGTTTTGCCCTGGAGGACGAAGGCTATCAGGTGGAAAAGGCCAGCAACGGGCGCAAAGCCTTGGAGGCCTTGAAAGGCGGGCATGAAGGCAGGCATGTGGAATTGGTGATCACCGATTACATGATGCCGGTCATGAATGGTGTGGAACTCGTGCGGGCCATCCGCACTGAGCTGGACCTGCCGCACCTGCCGGTCATTCTCATGAGCGGTGCGCAGGCCGACAAAAAACTGATCCGCCCCGAACTGTTCGCCGCGGTGTTCGACAAGCCATTCGACATGGACAGAATGATCGCCAAGGTGCGCGAACTGCTGGGCACCTGAGGTTCAGGGTGGGCGCCCCGCGTGGGCGGGCAATCGATCAGACGCGTCCGTGCGGCTTGATGCGTGGGTGATCAGTGTTTCTCGTCGCCTTTCTCCGGGGCAGGGCTGCCTGCCTGGATGCGTTTGTAAATCTCTTCACGGTGCACCTGGACATCCTTCGGCGCATCGATGCCGATCCTCACTTGCATCCCCTTGACTCCCAGAATGGTGACTTTGATGTCGTCGTTGATGACGATGCTTTCGCCGACCTTACGGGTGAGTATCAGCATGTAGTTCTCCTTGGTGATGTAAAAACCGCCGGGCCATTTACCACAACGGTGGGAGCTTTGTCCCTCTTCCTTTCCATTAAAGACGCTTTCGGCGGATAGTAATTCCTCCGTCAGACAATTTATGCCTGTCTCTAGTTGCAGGTGCTGGTGGGCATATGATGCTGGCCATCAGCGAAGGTGCTCGGTGGCAAGGATAGGGTGGTTGACGTCATATGGGAAATTTCCTTGTTTGATAAGTGAAATAGCCAAGCTCAATAATCGTTTGAGCCCAGTGCCTGCAAAAAAACCAGTAGCGCCGCTTCCTCGGGCTCCAAGCCCTTGCGCCGGCGCGCCCGCGGCAGCTGTGCCAGGCGCCCGAGCTGGAAATGCTCGAACAGCGCAGGGTGGATATAGCAGCGGCGGCAAACGGCCGGCGTATTGCCCAGGCGGTTGGCCACCTGGCGCACGGTTGCCGCCACCTGGCGCCGGGCTTCGCTGTCGGGCTCCCAGGCCAGTGGCCTTAGCAGGCTCAGGGCCAGGCTGCTGCCGGCCCAGGTGCGGTAGTCCTTGGCGGTGAAGTCGGCGCCGGTCAACTGCTGGAGGAACTGGTTCACCTCGGTCGAACCGATGCTGTGGCGTTGCCCACCTTCGTCCAGGTACTGGAACAGCGCCTGGCCAGGCAGTTCCATGCAGCGCTTGAGCAGCGCCGCCAGGCGTCGGTCTTGCAGCGTGACGTCGTGTTCGACACCGCGCTTGCCGCGGAACTGAAAGCGGATGGTGCTGCCCCGAACCTTTACGTGACGGCAGTTCAGCGTGGTCAGCCCGTAGGAGCGATTGTCGCGCAGGTACTGCCGGTTGCCGATGCGAATGAGCGTCGCGTCGAGCAGGCTGATCACCAGCGCCATCACTTTTTCCCGGTCCATCCCACGGCGAGCCAGGTGTTCGTCCAGCCGCTTGCGCAAGGCGGGCAGGGCTTCGGCGAAGGCCAGCAGGCGGCCGTACTTGTACTGGTCACGCTGCTCGCGCCATTGCTGATGGTAGCGGTACTGTTTACGCCCCCGGGCATCGCGGCCGGTGGCCTGCAAATGGCCCAGCGGGTCGGCGCAGATCCACACCTCGGTATAGGCTGGCGGGATCACCAGCGCCGCGATGCGCGCTAGGGTCGCGGCATCGCGCACCTGCCGGCCCAAGGCATCGAAGTAGAGGAATCGCTCGCCTCGCCGGCGCCGGCTCAACCCGGGCTGGTTATCGTCGACATAGTGCAGGGCGGCGGGTAGGGGGCAGTCGGGCATCGGTGCAGTCCATCGAGCGGTCATGCAGCAATGGACAACCGCCGCTGCGGCGTTGCTCAACCGAGCAGCGCCACCGACTTGATCTGCGCCCAAAGATGCTGGCCCGGCTGCACGCCGAGTTGCTCTGCCGAATAGCGAGTGATGCGCGCCAGCAGGGGGCTGCCGCTGGCGTCCAGGCTTACCATCACATGGGCCGGGTTGTCTGCCGCGTGGCAGTCGCGCACCTGCACCGGCAGGCGGTTGAGAATGCTCGAGGCGCCGTCGGCGCTCAGCGCCAGGCTTACATCGCGGGCCTGCACCTTGAGCCGCAGGGTGCTGCCCACATGCAAGTCAGGATGGGCGATGCGCAACAGCGGACCTTCGCCGCCGGGCAAGCGCAGGTCGAACAGCTCAAAGTGCGGGTCGTGGCCGACCACCACGCCTTCGAGTACCACGCCGGCATCCTCACCCTGGGCCAGCGACAGGTCCAGGCGGGCCAGGGTCTGGCCGATCGGGCCGCTGGCCAGGGCCTTGCCGTGCTCCAGCAGCACCAGGTGGTCGGCCAGGCGCGCGACTTCGTCCTGGGCATGGCTGACGTAGATCAGCGGGATATCCAGCTCGTCATGCAGGCGTTCCAGGTAGGGCAGGATTTCACGCTTGCGCGCACTGTCCAGGGCCGCCAGCGGCTCGTCCATCAGCAACAGCCGCGGGCTGCTGAGCAGTGCTCGGGCGATGCCGACACGTTGTGCCTCGCCGCCCGACAAGGTCGCAGGCTTGCGCTCGAGCAGATGGCCGATGCCCAACAGCTTGCATGCCTGCTCCAGCTTGATCTTGCGCTCACTGGGGGCGATGCGGCGCCAGCCGAACTCCAGGTTGCCGCGCACCGACAGGTGAGGGAACAAGCTGGCTTCCTGGAACACATAACCCACAGGGCGTTTGTGTGGGGCAAGGAAGTGCCCGCGCGCGCTGTCTTCCCAGACCTCGCCGTTGACTTCGATGTAGGCACTGGTGGCACGTTCCAGGCCCGCCAGGCAACGCAGGCACGAGGTCTTGCCCGAGCCGGAATGGCCAAACAGCGCGCTGATGCCACGCCCGGGCAGGCGCAGGTCGACATCCAGGGTGAAATCGTCGCGCGCAAGGGTGAGGCGCGCCTGTATCGAAGCACTCATTTCAGCTCCAGCCAGCCTTGCCACGCCGGCCGGCGTAAAGCATCAGCAGCACCAGGAAGGAGAACAGCAGCATGGCCCCGGCCAGCCAGTGGGCCTGGTCATAGGCCATGGCCTCGACGTGATCGAAGATCTGCACCGAGACCACGCGGGTCTTGTCGGGGATATTGCCACCGATCATCAGCACCACGCCGAACTCGCCCACGGTATGGGCGAAGCCGAGAATGCTGGCGGTGATGAAACCGGGGCGTGCCAGCGGCAGCACCACATGGACGAAGGTATCCCAGGGGCTGGCGCGCAGGGTCGCGGCCACCTCCAGCGGGCGCTGACCAATGGCGCTGAAGGCGTTTTGCAGAGGCTGGACCACGAACGGCATGGAATACACCACCGAGCCGATCACCAGCCCGGCGAAGCTGAACACCACGCTGCCCAGGCCCAGCGCCTGTGTGGCCTGGCCGATCCAGCCATGGGGGCCAAGCATCAGCAGCAGGTAGAAGCCGATCACCGTCGGTGGCAGCACCAGGGGCAGCGCCACCACCGCGCCAATCGGCCCGCGCAGCCAGGAGCGGGTGCGTGCCAGCCACCAGGCGATGGGCGTGCCCACCACCAGCAGGATGGCAGTGGTCAGGCTGGCCAGCTTGATGGTCAGCCAGATCGCACCCAGGTCACTGGCGTCGAGCGGCATCAGATTTCATAGCCGTAGGACTTGATCACGGCGGCTGCCTTCGGGCCCTTGAGGTAGTCGACCAGCGCCTTGGCCGCCGGGTTGTCCTTGCCTTTGTTCAGGATCACCGCATCCTGGCGGATCGGTTCGTGCATCGAGGCCGGGACGATCCAGGCCGAGCCGCTCTCGACCTTGCCGTCCTTGTAGATCTGCGACAGGGCGACGAAGCCCAGCTCGGCATTGCCGGTGGAGACGAACTGGAACGCCTGGGTGATGTTCTGGCCTTCGACGAGCTTGGCCTTGGTGGCCTCGGTCAGCTTGAGCTTGTCCAGCACCTGGGTGGCGGCCAGGCCATAAGGGGCGGTCTTGGGGTTGGCGATGGACAGGTGCTTGAAGTCGTTTTTCTTCAGCACTTCGCCCTTGCTGTCGACGTAGCCGGGTTTGGCCGACCACAGTGCCAGGGTGCCGATGGCGTAGGTGAAGCGCGAGCCGGCAACGGTCTCTTTTTCCTGCTCGAGCTTGGCCGGGGTGCTATCGTCGGCGGCGAGGAACACTTCGAACGGCGCGCCGTTCTTGATCTGGGCGTAGAACTGGCCGGTGGCGCCGTATGCGGCGACCAGCTTATGGCCGGTATCCTTCTCGAAATCCTTGGCGATGGCCTGGATGGGCGCTGTGAAGTTGGCTGCCACGGCAACCTGGACTTCATCGGCCCAGGCGCTGTTGAGGGAGAACAGGCTGGCCAGGGTAGCGGCGGCCAGGTGGGACAGGCGAATACGCATCGAGAAGGCTCCTAGGGACGGGTGTTTATCGTTATGGTGCGGACTATATAGCGATAAGCCATCCGTCGGGAAGAGCTACGCGGCTAAAAAATTGATCTACGGGTCAAGATTTTAAGCGCCCCGTTGGCAATTTCAAGCGTCAGCTCGCCCGCGTCGATGTGTTTACCCAAGCGCAGGGCCTGGCCTGACCAGAGGTTGCTGAAATCACTGTTGCCCTGTGGGTCGGTAATCGCCCGTAGCGGCATCAATGCGCCGCCTGCCAGGGGGAAATGCGGGGCTAGTGCGCTCATCGGCCCCAGCTCGCGCATGATGCGGTTGTTGATGCCGCGCGCAGGGCGCCCGGTGAACAGGTTGGTCAATGCGGTATCGCTGGCCGGGGCGTTGTCCAGTGCACGGCGATGCGCCGGCGAGACCTTGGCCTGTGGGCAGAACAGGTAGGCGGTGCCGATCTGCACTGCCGAGGCACCCAGGGCGAGGGCGGCGAGCAGGCCGCGGTGGTCGGCAATGCCACCGGCGGCGATCACCGGTACGCGCACGGCATCCGCCACCTGGGGCACCAGGGCGAAGGTGCCGATCTGGCTGGTGATATCGTCGCTGAGGAACATGCCACGGTGGCCGCCCGCTTCAAAGCCCATGGCGATGATCGCGTCGCAGCCGTGCTGTTCAAGCCAGATGGCTTCCTCGACCGTGGTGGCGCTGGACAGCACCTTGGCCCCGGTTGCCTTGACCCGTTGCAGCAGTTCGGCGGCGGGCAGGCCGAAATGGAAGCTGACCACCTCCGGGCGCATCGCCTCCACCAGTTGGCAGCTCTGCTCGTCGAACGGCGCACGGTTGGACACCGGCGTGGGCGCGTCGAAGTCGGCGCCGGTCTCGTCGTAGTAGGGCTTGAGCGCCTGCTTCCAGCGCGCGTCACGCTCGGGGTCCGGTGCTGGCGGCTGGTGGCAGAAGAAGTTGAGGTTGAGCGGGCCGCTGCACGCAGCGCGGAAGGCCTCGATTTCCCCTCGTAGCTGGTCGTGGGTCAGCATGGCGCAGGGCAGGGCGCCCAGGCCGCCGGCGTTGCCGACGGCAATGGCCATCGCCGAGCCGCTGGCGCCGGCCATGGGCGCCTGGAGGATGGGCACCTCGATGTTCAACAGGTCGAGGATGCGGCGGTCTGGCCAGGTGCTCATGGGCGACTCCTAGAGTGCGGCGGGATCGGGGCGGTTTTACAGGGCCTTGCTGACCTGAATGTCGCTGATCTTCTCGGCGTCGTCGCCGTGGATCTTGCGCAGGGCCTGCTGCGCCTGCTCCAGGGAGGCATCGGGCATCAGGGCGAAATCCCAGCGGCGTTCGCCGTCGAGCTTGTACTTGATCACATACTTGATGGTCTGGGTCATGCGGGCGTTATCCGAGTTTCGACGAGGAGCGGCGAATGATCTTGATCTTGTGCGTCAGAGTCGGCTTGCGGGTTACCGAGATCGGGCGCGTGGTCACGGTATCGATGGTGATGTTCCAGAAACCGGTGCTGGGCACGGTGATTTTTGCCGGGAACTTCTCGAAGTGGCCGCCGTGGTAAGTGTGTCGCCCGCCATTCTTGAAGCTGCGGAAGTTGGCGTCGTTCATCAGGCGGATGTTGCAGCGCTGGGAGCATTCGATGACGACGATGTCGTCCTCGTTCAGGTGCTCGCGCTGGTGTACGAATTTCATGGGGTGCTCCGCAAGGGTTGTTTCTGCAAAGGCGAAAGATACCACGATGTGGCGCTACACTTGCGTCCGGGCTCGAGCGGGCGGGAGATTTCTGCCAGATCGGGGAGCAATTGCGCCTGGCTGCGGTCAGAGGGTGACCTTTGCAATTGGAGTAGCGTAAATGAAATGGCTGGTAGCGGCGGTGGCGCTGGCACTGGGGGGCTGCGCAAGCGTGACGGAGCTGGAACAGTCCCACGAAACCATGGATGTAATGTCTGGCAAGACGCCCCGTGAATACGCCGATTGCGTCAAGCGCAAGCTGGCGGACAGTCGTGACCCGTTGGGTGAAGAAGTGCGCGGCGACGGCCTGCGCCTGATCGTGCCGCAAAAACTGTCGGCCAGCGCAGGGCCGGCGGCGCTGCTGGACATCGACAAGCGTGGCAGCGGCAGTGCGATCAAGGTTCACGAGCGTTTGAGCAATTTCCCCCTGCGCCTGGGGGATGTGCGCACGGCGGCGACCGAGTGCATCTCCGGTTCTTGATCCAGCGCAGTCATTGATCGATTAAAAGGCAGATTGCCCTTTTCCTTCCCGGTGACACGTTGTCGCATACCGGGGATAAGCCCTAGTATTTCTGGGCTTATGTCGTTTGAGCCTAAGCTTATAACAAGGAAATGGAGTCTTCCGTGATGATATCCCTGAGTCGTGTCGTGATCGGCGGTTGGCTGATCCTGGCCTGGCCCTCGGCGTATGCCGCCGACGGGCAACAGGTCTTCAATCAGGGCGGGCAGAACCCCGCCGCCATGGCCTGCCTGGGCTGCCATGGGCCGGATGGCAAAGGCATTGCCGCAGCCGGCTTCCCCCGCCTTGCTGGTTTGCCTGCCGGCTACCTGGCCAAGCAACTGCGGGATTTTCGCCAGGGCAGCCGCAAGCAGGCGGTGATGGAGCCGCTGGCCAAGGCGCTGAGTGACGCCGAAATCGACGCCGTCAGCACCTACCTGGCAGCGCTCCCGGCCGATGGCGCCGCCGAGCTGCGCCGCCAGCAGATTGCCGGCGATGCGGTATCCCGTTTGGCCCTGTATGGCGACTGGGGCCGGCAGATCCCTGGCTGCGTGCAGTGCCATGGGCCTGGCGGCAGCGGGGTCGGCGAACACTTCCCACCCCTGGCCGGGCAACCGGCCGGCTACCTGGTGGCCCAGCTCAACGCCTGGCGCGACGGCAGCCGCAGCAACGACCCCAACCAGTTGATGGTCAACGTGGCCAAGGCCATGACCGATGCCGAGGTCAAGGCGATAGCCGAGTATTTCGCCAGCGCAGCAAGCTCGTCGGCCAGCCAGGAGGTCAAGCCATGAAAACCATGATCCCCGCTGTGCTGTTGCTGGCCATGGGCAGTGCCCAGGCCGCGCCGATTGCCATGGAAGATCAATCGCAGCTCAAGGTGCCGGGCGTGCAGGCCGCGCCGCAGTTCGTGGCGCCCGCCGAAAGCGCCATCCCCGACAACGCCTTTGGCAAGATGGTCCGCCAAGGCCATGCATTGTTCGTCGATACCCGCCGCTTGATGCCCGACGCCGTGGGCAATGGCCTGAACTGCAGCAATTGCCACCTGGACCAGGGGCGCATGGCCCACTCGGCGCCGTTGTGGGGCGCCTATCCGATGTACCCGGCCTATCGCAAGAAAAACGACAAGGTCAACACCTTCGCCGAACGCATCCAGGGTTGTTTCCAGTTCAGCATGAATGGCAAGCCGCCGGCGGCCGACAGCCCGCAGATGACTGCGCTGAGTGTGTACGCCTACTGGCTTTCGACCCAGGCGCCGACCGGCGTCGAGATCGCCGGCCGTGGCTACCCCGACGTTGCGCAGCCCGCGGGCGGTTACGACTTCAAGCGTGGCCAGCAGGTGTACCGCGAGCAATGCGCGATCTGCCACGGTGACAACGGTGAAGGGCAGAAGGTCGCCGGGGAATACGTGATGCCGCCGTTGTGGGGCAAGGACTCGTACAACTGGGGGGCGGGCATGCACCGCATCAACACCGCGGCGTCGTTCATCAAGTACAACATGCCGCTGGGCAAGCCTGGCAGCCTGAGCGACCAGCAGGCCTGGGATGTGGCCGCGTGGATCAACCGCCACGAGCGGCCGCAGGATCCACGCTTGGTGGAGGGCTCGATCGAGAAGACGCGATTGAAGTTCCATGCCAACGACGGGGTCAACCTGTACGGGCAAAAGGTCGACGGTGTGCTGGTCGGGCAGGGCACCGGCGGCTGAGCGTGGCAGCGGCCCACGGCCATGACGCCGCGGGCCGCCCCGCAAAGGCGGCCAGGTGTGTTCCAGCAGTGCCGCGCTAGATTCGCGCTGGGTCCGTCTGCAGCAACCACAGCTGGCTGTTGCTTGCCAGTTGCTGGTCCAGGGTTGATTCAAGCCCCTCTACGCGGGCCTTTTCCTGCTTGAACAGCTGGTCGAGCAGCGCCATCAGGTCACGGGACTTGCTTGCCGAGCGCGGTGTGCTGATATCGGATTGCACGGCCCCATCGCGCATGGTCAGCACGCGCTTGGTGCTGCTTGCTTGTTGGCTTACCCCTGCCTCGGCCAGTTCGCCGTCGAGTATCGACAGCCGGCTGATGCTGCTGGCCTGTTCGCGCAGCACACGGTAGTGGTAGTCACCGCCAACAACGCCGTCGGTAAGCCGTGCCGAAGAGTCGAGGCTGCTGTGCCAGGCGGCGTCGAGGGTGGCCTGCTGCTGCTGTTGGCGAGTGACGTTGTTGCCCTTGCTCTGGGTCGAGGTGGACTGCGAGACCTGGTAGGCGAAGCGGTCCTCTTCATCCAGTCTTAGCGGGTTTGGTCGCGTGCTGGTCTGGCTGATCGAGGCGCTGAAGTCGGCCAGACCGCTGAGCAGCGAGCGGCTGAACGTGTGGTTTGGCATGCTGTGCCCGGCCGGGCGCGGGCTATTGTCGTCCACCTGGTTGAGTTGGCGGAAGGCGTCCTTGAACAGCGTCATCAAGTGCGCATCGCCCTTGCCGCGCTCCTGCGCAGCATCGAACTGGGCCAGGTAGTTGTTGAGCGCCGCCTGTCGCTGCGCCGTGCCACCAAGCAAGCTACCCCCCTGGGTGTCGAGGTTCAGTTGCAGGTCGCCGTTTGGCCCCTGCAGGCTGACACTGCGGGTGGTTTGATTCAGACGCAGATCGAAGGTCTGCTGCTCGCCGTCGACCAGATCGAGCCTGGCATTCATCTGCAGCCCGGTGAACAGGTTCTGATCGAGCTTGAGCATAGCGTCCAGCTTGAGGCGCGGCGGCTGCTGGTTCAGGCCGCTGATCACCGACTCGAAGCCATTGGCGAGGCTCGCCAGGCTCTTCAGTTCGGTGTCGCTGAGGGTGCCGTTCTGCACCTCGGCATCGACGGCCAGGCCTTTCTCGCTGCTGTAGAGGCCGAGGGTGACAGTTGCCCCGGAAGCGGTGGTCAGGTTCAAGGTCACGTGGTTGCTGGCGTACTTACGCAGCTCTGACTGCTGCTGGGCCAGCAGCACGGCGTCGGCTTGGCTGTTTGCGCCTGCCAGCAGCGCCGATTGGGACACGCGCTGGCCGCCGTTGGCGACCAGTTGTTCCATGAGGGTTGCGCCCAGGCCCCGGAAACTCCCGCTCAGCGTATTGCTCCTGAGGCTGCCCTGCATGTGCAGGCTGAGCGGGTCGGTGTTTTCCTGCTGCCAGAGGTAACGGCTTTGCGGTGTGCCCAGCGAGCCCCTGGCGGAGTATGTCTGGGCATCGGCAACGCGGGTATCCAGGCCGAGGTTGACCTGAGCGCTTGGGCTGTCGGCGGGGTGTGCGGTCTTGTGCAGGCTGACGGTCTGCTGGGGGGAGCTGCTGTAGGCGAGGGGGAGCCGCAGCGCGGCGCTGATCGGGTTCATGTCGCTGTCCTTGCGCGGGTATGGGTCTACCGATGATATCGGCATGCCATTGTCAAACCTGAGCGATATGTGCGAAACGAACCGGCCCGCCATAAGGCGGGCCGGTCGATGCAGCAGCTGACGATCAGCGGCGGCGGAACAGCGGCAGCGGCTCGTCGGTGGCGCCCTGGTAGGTCACCGAGAAGTCCTTCAGGCTCTGCAGTGCGTCTTCCGGGTCCTTGTCGGCACGGATGGCGAACGCATCGAAGCCACAGCGGGCCATGTAGAACAGCTGGTCGCGCAGCACGTCACCGATGGCGCGCAGTTCACCCTTGAACTTGTAACGGTCACGCAGCAGGCGCGCATTGGAATAGTTGCGCCCGTCGGTGAAGGCCGGGAAGTTCAGGGCGATGACCTGGAAGTGCTCGACGTCCGCGCCGATCTCTTCCGCTTCCTCGTCGCTGTCCAGCCAGATGCCCAGGCCGCCGTCGCGGGCCTTGAGCATGCTCGGATGGTCACGCCACAGTTGCAGCGGCACGATGTAGTCGTCGCAGTTGGTCAGCTCGTCGATCGAGACGTCCTTGGGCAGCAGGTGCCAGGTTTCGTCGACGATCTGGTTGTTCTTAATGATTCGCTGCATAGACGCGTTCCTTGAAGGGGTCGATGCCGATCCGCTGGTAGGTGTCGATGAAGCGCTCGTCTTCGGTGCGTTGCTCGACATACACGTTGATCAGCTTCTCGATCACGTCGGCCATGTCATCCTGGGCGAACGAAGGGCCGAGGATCTTGCCCAGGCTGGCGTCGCGCGCGGCGTTGCCGCCCAGCGAAACCTGGTAGAACTCCTCGCCTTTCTTGTCCACCCCGAGGATGCCGATGTGGCCGACGTGGTGGTGGCCGCAGGCGTTCATGCAGCCGGAGATGTTCAGGTCGAGCTCGCCGATGTCGAACAGGTAGTCCAGGTCGTCGAAGCGGCGCTGGATGGATTCGGCGATCGGGATCGACTTGGCGTTGGCCAGCGAGCAGAAATCACCGCCCGGGCAGCAGATGATGTCGGTCAGCAGGCCGATGTTCGGTGTGGCGAAGCCTTGCTCGCGCAGTTCCAGCCACAGGGCGTGCAACTGGCGCTGCTCGACGTCGGCGAGGATGATGTTCTGCTCGTGCGAGGTGCGCAGGTAGCCGAAGCTGTAGCGCTCGGCGAAGTCGGCGACGGCGTCCAGCTGCTTGTCGGTCAGGTCGCCCGGGGCGACGCCGGTGGGCTTGAGCGACAGGGTGACGGCGACGTAGCCCGGCTTCTTGTGCGCGCGGGTGTTGCGCGAACGCCAGCGGGCAAAGCCTGGGTGCTCGGCGTCCAGTGTGCTGTAGTCCTGGTTGTCGAGTGCCAGGTACTCAGGGTCGATAAAGTGGCGCGCCACGCGCTGCACTTCGGCCTCGGTCAGGGTGGTGTCGCCACCGCGCAGGTGGGCCATTTCGGCCTCGACCTTCTCGGCGAACACTTCCGGGGTGAGGGCTTTGACCAGGATCTTGATCCGCGCCTTGTACTTGTTGTCACGGCGGCCGTAACGGTTGTACACGCGCAGGATGGCGTCCAGGTAGCTGAGCAGCTCCTGCCACGGCAGGAACTCGTTGATGAACGCGCCGATCACCGGGGTACGGCCCAGGCCGCCGCCCACCAGCACGCGGAAGCCCAGCTCGCCGGCAGCGTTGCGCACCGGCTCAAGGCCGATGTCGTGCACTTCGATGGCGGCGCGGTCGTCGCTCGAACCGTTGACGGCAATCTTGAACTTGCGCGGCAGGTAGGCGAATTCCGGGTGGAAGGTGGTCCACTGGCGGACGATCTCGCACCATGGGCGCGGGTCCACCAGTTCGTCTGCGGCGACACCGGCGAACTGGTCGGTGGTGACGTTGCGCAGGCAGTTGCCGCTGGTCTGGATCGCGTGCATCTGCACGGTGGCCAGCTCAGCCAGGATGTCCGGGATGTCTTCCAGCGCCGGCCAGTTGTACTGCACGTTCTGGCGGGTGCTGATATGCGCGTAGCCCTTGTCGTAGTCGCGGGCGATCTTCGCCAGCATACGGGCCTGCGTCGCGTTCAGCTGGCCATAGGGCACGGCGACGCGCAGCATCGGGGCGAAGCGTTGGACATAGAGCCCGTTCTGCAGGCGCAGCGGGCGGAATTCTTCTTCGCTCAGCTCACCGGCCAGGTAGCGGCGGGTCTGATCACGGAACTGCTTGACGCGGTCCTCGATGATCCGCTGATCGTACTCGTCGTATACGTACATAAAAGTCCTGTCTCAGGCTGCATGCAGCTAATCGCGCGCACGGCCGCGCACTCCGGAGCGGAGCGGGGGAACGATAGCAGAGTGGGTTTATGCGCTAAAGTGATGTTTTTGCATATGAAAAGAACCATTTGGACTAAGTGAGACTGACTGCCATTTGCCCGCTCTACACCGCGCTACGCGTATACTCCGCTGTTTGCTCCCCAGGGATGTAACCGCATGCTCAAGGCCTTGTGCCAGGGCCTGTGCCTGAGCCTGCCACTGGTGGCGGGCGCACAGGCCGCTTCGGTGGTATTTCTCAACCCAGGCTTGTCCAACGAGACGTTCTGGGTCGATTACTCACGCTTCATGCAGGCCGCCGCCACGGACCTGGGCATGCAACTGCGCGTGCAGTACAGCGAACGCCGGGCCGACCTCGCCCTGACCCAGGCCCGCGCCGTGCTGCAGGGGCCGGAACGCCCGGATTACCTGGTGCTGGTCAACGAACAGTACGTCGCCCCCGAGATCATTCGCCTGTCCCGCGGCACCGGGGTCAAGCTGTTCCTGGTCAACAACGGCCTGACGGACAGCCAGGCGCGCAGCATCCAGGCCCAGCCCGACAAGTACCCCGAAGTGCTCGGCACCCTGACCAACAACGATGAAGCGGCCGGCTACCAGATGCTCAAGGCGATGGTGGCGAAACTGCCGCCCTCGTCTGAGCCGGTCGACCTGCTGGCCTTTGCCGGGGTCAAGACCACCCCGGCCTCGCAACTGCGCGAGCAGGGCATGCGCCGCGCGCTGGCAGACTTCCCGCAGGTGCGCCTGCGCCAGGTGGTGTATGGCGGCTGGAACCGCCAGCGCGCCTTCGAACAGGCGCAGGTGCTGCTGGAGCGCTATCCGCAGACCCGGCTGGTGTGGTCGGCCAACGATGAAATGGCCTTCGGTGCCATGCAGGCCTTCGAGCAGGCGGGCAAGGTGCCGGGGCGCGATGCCGTGTTCAGTGCGGTGAACAGCTCGCCGGAAGCCCTGCGCGCATTGATCGACGGGCGCCTGGGGGTGTTGATGGGCGGCCATTTCACCCTGGGCGGCTGGGCCATGGTCATGCTGCACGACGATGCCATGGGCCTGGCGGTGAATCGCGACGGATTGCGCGAGCACCAGGTGCCAATCTTGCAACTGATCGACCCGGCCAAGGCCCGGCGCTGGCTGCAGTTGCTGGAGCAAGGTGGCCACGGCGTCGACTTTCATCACTACAGCGCCGAAGGGCGGCCGGCCAGCTACCGCTACCCGTTTCTCACGTCGCCCGTCGACTATTGAAAGTCCCTGCTTGAGCGAAGGACATTGCTGGACTTAACTGCTGCTTGTGAAGTGCATTCCCATAACCACTACAAGAGGCAATGCAATGGGAAACTCAACCAAGGTCCGCAAAGCTGACAGCAGTGTCGACGCCTGGGCGATCCTGTGCCTGATCGTGCTGGTGGTGGTCACCGCCGTGTATTGGGTCAGCCACCAGTAACGGGCCGCCATAAACCGTGAAACAAACCTGAACCGCCCGCGGAGTGGATATCCGCGGGCGGTTTGCGTTCAGCATCCATTTCATCGTGACCTGATGGCTTGCGCGCCGCTCCTACAGGGATTGCATGTGTGTCTAGCGCGCAGTCAGATGCATCGCCAGCTGCACCAGCCCGATCAGCACGAAGATGAAGACCAGGGTGAACACGGTGCCCATCACGATGAAGTGGCTGGCCTTGCCGTAGGTGAAGTCGCGGGCGCGGTTCTTGCCGCTTTGCACGCCGAAGGCGGCGGCGAGGATGCTCTGCAGCATCTGCCAGAAGGTGGGTGGTTTGCCTTGGCTGGAATCGTCCATGGTTGGCTCCTTGGGTCAGAGGCAATCAGGGACAGTGTAGGTGAATGTTCCGAGCCTATCGCCGGCAAGCCGGCTCCCACAGGATTTGCAAGGCACTCAGGCCAAGCGCTGTCCTTGTGGGAGCCGGCTTGCCGGCGATGGGGCCGTCGCAGCCTTAGCTGTCGTAACCCAGGTTCGGCGCCAGCCAGCGCTCGCTCACGCTCAGGTCCTGGCCCTTGCGCTCGCTGTATTGCTCAACCTGGTCCTTGTCCACCTTGCCCACGGCGAAGTACTGCGCTTGCGGATGGGCGAAGTACCAGCCGCTGACCGCCGCCGCCGGGAACATGGCGAAGTGCTCGGTGAGGAACACCCCGCTCGGGCCGGTTTCGCCGATGGCGCTGCCATCGAGCAGGCGGAACAGGGTTTCCTTCTCGGTGTGGTCCGGGCAAGCCGGGTAGCCAGGGGCAGGGCGGATACCGCTGTACTGCTCCTTGATCAGCGCTTCGTTGTCCAGGTGCTCGTCCTTGGCATAACCCCAGTGCTCTTTACGCACCTGCTCGTGCAGCCATTCGGCGCAGGCCTCGGCCAGGCGGTCGGCCAGGGCCTTGACCATGATCGAGCTGTAGTCGTCGCCCTTGTCCTGGTAGGCCTTGGCGACTTCCTCGGCACCGATGCCGGCGGTGGTGATGAAGCCACCCACGTAGTCGGTCACGCCACTGTCCTTCGGCGCGACGAAGTCGGCCAACGACCAGTTCGGCTTGCCGTCAGGCTTGATGGTCTGCTGGCGCAGGTGATGCAGGGTGGCCAGCGGTTTGCCGTCTTCGCCATACACCTCGATGTCGTCATGCTTGACCTGGTTGGCCGGCCAGAAGCCGAACACCGCGCGGGCACTGATCAGCTTTTCGTCGATGAGCTTGTCGAGCATCTCGCGGGCGTCCTGGTACAGCGAGGTGGCCGCCTCGCCGACGACTTCGTCGGTGAGGATGCGCGGGAACTTGCCGGCCAGGTCCCAGGAGATGAAGAACGGCGTCCAGTCGATGTACTCGGCCAGGGTGCGCAGATCGATGTTGTCCAGTACCTTCACGCCGGTGAAGGACGGCACCGCGGCCTGGTAGCCGGCCCAATCGTATTGCGGCTTGGCGGCGATGGCCTGGGCATAGCTCAGGCGCTCGGTGCGGGCGCTGCGGTTGGCGGTGCGCTCGCGCACCTCGACGTATTCGGCGCGGGTCTTCTCGACGAAGCCGGCCTTGAGCTCCTTGGACAGCAGCTGGGTGGCCACGCCCACCGCGCGCGAGGCGTCGGTGACGTAGACCACGGCATCGTTCGAGTACTTGGGCTCGATCTTCACCGCGGTGTGGGCCTTGGAGGTGGTGGCGCCACCGATCATCAACGGCAGGTGGAAGTCCTGGCGCTGCATCTCGCGGGCTACGTGGACCATCTCGTCCAGCGACGGGGTAATCAGGCCGGACAGGCCGATGATGTCGCACTTCTGCTCGCGGGCGGTCTGCAGGATCTTCTCGGCCGGCACCATCACGCCCAGGTCGACGATGTCGTAGCCGTTGCAACCCAGTACCACGCCCACGATGTTCTTGCCGATGTCATGCACGTCGCCTTTGACCGTGGCCATGAGGATCTTGCCCTTGGCTTCGGGCTTGTCGCCTTTCTCCGCTTCGATGAACGGGATCAGGTGGGCCACGGCCTGCTTCATCACCCGGGCCGATTTCACCACCTGGGGCAGGAACATCTTGCCGGCGCCGAACAGGTCGCCGACCACGTTCATGCCGCTCATCAGCGGGCCTTCGATCACCTCGATCGGGCGCGCGCATTGCTGGCGGCACTCCTCGGTGTCTTCAACGATGTGCGCGGTGATGCCCTTGACCAGGGCGTGTTCCAGGCGCTTGTCGACCGGCAGCGAGCGCCAGGCTTCGTTCTCGACTTCCTTGGTGGCGCCGCCGCCTTTGTAGTCGTCGGCGATGGCCAGCAGGGCGTCGGTGCCTTCGGGGGTGCGGTTGAGCACCACGTCCTCGACCTTCTCGCGCAGCGCGGCGGGGATTTCGTCGTAGATTTCCAGCTGGCCGGCGTTGACGATACCCATGGTCAGGCCGTTCTGGATGGCGTGATACAGGAACACCGAGTGGATCGCCTCGCGCACCGGGTTGTTGCCACGGAACGAGAACGACACGTTGGACACCCCGCCCGAGGTCAGGGCGTAGGGCAGGTGGTCGCGGATATAGGCACACGCCTCGATGAAGTCGACGGCGTAGTTGTTGTGCTCCTCGATGCCGGTGGCGACGGCGAAGATGTTCGGGTCGAAGATGATGTCTTCCGGCGGGAAGCCCACTTCATTGACCAGGATGTCGTAGCTGCGCTGGCAGATCTCTTTCTTGCGCGCGGCGGTGTCGGCCTGGCCGACTTCGTCGAAGGCCATCACCACCACGGCGGCGCCGTAGCGCTTGCACAGGCGGGCGTGGTGCTTGAACTGCTCGACGCCTTCCTTCATCGAGATCGAGTTGACGATGCCCTTGCCCTGGATGCACTTGAGGCCCGCCTCGATCACCTCCCACTTGGAGGAGTCGATCATGATCGGCACGCGGGAGATGTCCGGCTCGCCGGCGATCAGGTTGAGGAAGCGGACCATGGCGGCCTGGGAGTCGAGCATCCCTTCGTCCATGTTGATGTCGATCACCTGGGCGCCGGCCTCGACCTGCTGCAGGGCGACCTCAAGCGCTTCGGTGTAGTTCTCTTCACGGATCAGCCGGGCGAACTTGGCGGAACCGGTGATGTTGGTGCGCTCGCCGACGTTGACGAACAGCGACTGGCGATCGATGGTGAACGGCTCCAGGCCCGACAGGCGGCAAGCCTTGGGGATGTCCGGGATTTCACGCGGTTTGTACTTGGCCACGGCCTCGGCGATGGCCTGGATGTGCGGCGGGGTGGTGCCGCAGCAGCCGCCGATGATGTTGAGGAAGCCGCTGGCGGCGAACTCCTCGACCACTGCCGCCATTTCGGCCGGGGTTTCATCGTATTCGCCGAAGGCGTTCGGCAGGCCGGCGTTGGGGTGCGCCGAAACGAAGGTGCCGGCCTTGCCCGACAGCTCTTCCAGGTACGGGCGCAGATCCTTGGCGCCCAGGGCACAGTTCAGGCCGATGGAGATCGGCTTGGCGTGGCGCACCGAGTTCCAGAACGCTTCGGTGGTCTGCCCGGACAGGGTGCGGCCGGAGGCATCGGTGATGGTGCCGGAGATCATGATCGGCAGTTCGACAGCGTCTTCCTCGAACACCTGCTGCACGGCGAAGATCGCCGCCTTGGCGTTGAGGGTGTCGAAGATGGTTTCGATCAGGATCAGGTCGGCGCCGCCCTCGATCAGGCCACGGGTGGCCTCGATGTAGTTCACCACCAGTTCGTCGAAGGTGACGTTGCGATAGCCCGGGTCGTTGACGTCGGGGGAAATCGAGCAGGTGCGGCTGGTCGGGCCGAGCACGCCGGCGACGAAGCGCGGCTTGTCCGGGGTTTCCAGGGTTTTCGCGTCGGCCACCTGGCGGGCGATGCGCGCGCCTTCAACGTTGAGCTCGTACACCAGCGCTTCCATGCCGTAGTCGGCCTGGGAAATTTGCGTGGCGTTGAAGGTGTTGGTTTCGAGGATGTCGGCGCCGGCGTCCAGGTAGGCTTTCTCGATCGCCGCGATCACATCGGGGCGGCTGAGCAGCAGCAGGTCGTTGTTGCCCTTCACGTCGCTTGGCCAATCGGCGAAGCGCGTGCCACGATAGTCGTGTTCCTCGAGGCGGTAACTCTGGATCATAGTACCCATGCCGCCGTCGAGGATCAGGATGCGCTCTTTGAGTGCTTTCTGGAGTGCTTGGTAACGAGCGCTGCGGTCGGACATAGGACTACCTGGTCGGGCGAATATCAGAAGGTGCCGAATAATAACAAAGCTGCATGGATTTTAGGCGCTCTGCCCATTTGCATGAATTTCGCTCATGTTTATGTGGTGCGCCGCCCACACCTCAGGACCCGCCAGGCACATCGTGATGGCTTCAAGTAACCAGGACATTCGGCACATGCTGTTTCGCATTCTTGCCAGCGCCTTCGCACTGCTGATCAGTGGCGCGGCGTTCGCGCAGGCCCCGCAATCCAGCCCGGCGGTTTCATACACCCGGGACATTCAACCGATCTTCACCGAGAAGTGCGTGGCCTGCCACGCCTGCAACGATGCTGCCTGCCAGCTCAACCTGGGCAGTGCCGAAGGCGCCGAGCGCGGCGCCTCCAAGGTGCCGGTCTATCAGGGCGAGCGCAGCAAGGCGGTGCCCACCACCCGGCTGTTCTATGACGCCCGTGACGAGGCCGGCTGGCGCAAGCAGGGCTTCTATTCGGTGCTGGACAAGCAGGGCAGCCAGGCCGCGCTGATGGCACGCATGCTCGAGCTGGGCCACAAGACCCCGCTCACGCCCAACGCCAAGCTGCCCGAAGAGATCGTGCTGGGGCTCAACCGCAACAACATGTGCCCCATGCCCCACGAGTTCGACGCCTACGCCGGCGCCCACCCCAAGGAGGGCATGCCGTTGGCGGTGACCGGCCTGACCGACCAGGAGTACCAGACCCTGCAGCGCTGGCTGGCGGCCGGTGCCCCGGTGGAGAAGACCCCGATCCAGCCAAGTGCCGTCGAAGCGCAGCAGATCGCCGACTGGGAAGAGTTGCTCAACCGCCCGGGTTCGACCGAAGCGCTGGTCGGCCGCTGGCTGTACGAGCACCTGTTCCTCGCCCACATCTATTTCAAGGGCGGCGAGCAGGGCCACTTCTTCCAGTGGGTACGCTCGCGCACGCCCAGCGGCCAGCCGGTCGACCTGATCGCCACCCGCCGCCCCAACGACCCGCCCGGCACCGACTTCTACTACCGGCTGATCCCGGTGCAGGGTGTGATCGTGCACAAGACCCACATCACCTACCCGATGGGCCCGCAGAAGCTCAAGCGGGTCAAGCAGCTGTTCTACAGCGGCGACTGGCACGCCGATGCGCTGCCCGGTTACGGCCCGCGCCACCGCGCCAACCCGTTCGAAACCTTCGAGGCGATCCCGGCGGTGGCGCGCTACCAGTTCATGCTGGATAACGCCGAATATTTCGTGCGTACCTTCATCCGTGGCCCGGTGTGCCGTGGGCAGATCGCCACCGACGTGATCCGTGACAACTTCTGGGCGCTGTTCCAGGAACCGGCCCACGACCTCTACATCACCGATGCGCGCTACCGTGGCGAGGCCACGCCGTTGCTGGCCATGCCGGGCCAGATCGACGACGTGGGCAGCGTGTTGAGCCTGTGGCACGCCTATCGCGACAAGCGCAACGACTACGAGGCGCTGCGCCGCGAGGCCTATGCCGAGCAGCCCGCGCCGAGCTGGTCGACCCTGTGGGCGGGTAACGACAATGCCCTGCTGAGCATCTTCCGCCACTTCGACAGCGCCTCGGTCACCAAGGGCCTGATCGGCGATGTGCCGTTGACCATGTGGCTGTTCGACTACCCGCTGTTCGAGCGCACCTATTACCAGCTGGCGGTGAACTTCGACGTGTTCGGCAACGTCTCGCACCAGTTGCAGACCCGCCTGTACTTCGACCTGATCCGCAACGGCGCCGAGGTCAATTTCCTGCGCCTGATGCCGGCCAACAAGCGCGGCGAGATCCTCGGCGACTGGTACCAGAACAGCGGCAAGGTGAAGATGTGGATGGACTACACCGACATCGACACCGACACCCCCAGTGCCCTCAAGCTCGACAAGCACGACCCCAAGCGCGATTTCGGTCTCAAGTTGCTGCAGCGCACCGGCAGCCTGAATGCCGCGCCCGACCCGATCAACCGCTGTCAGGGGGCCTTCTGCTCGCGGCCACAGATGAGCGAGGAGTTCCGTGATGTCGAGCAGTCGCTCAGCCGTCTGGTCTCGCGCCCGGCTGCCGGCCTGAAGGTGATCGGCCAGTTGCCCGAGGCGACGATGCTGCGTATCGAAGGGCAGGGCGGCCAGCGCCAGGTCTACAGCCTGCTGCGCAACCGCGCCCACAGCAATGTGGCCTTCCTGCTTGGCGAGGCGTACCGCTACCAGCCTGGGCTGGACACCCTCACGCTGTACCCCGGCGTGCTCAGCAGCTATCCCAACTTCATCTTCAATGTGCCGGCCAAGGATGTACCGGAGTTTGTCGAAGACCTGGAGGCCGCCCGTGACGACACGGCGAAGTTCGAGCGGGTGGTCATGCGCTGGGGCGTACGCCGCAGCCATCCCGAGTTCTGGCGCTACTTCCATGACCTGAGCCGCTACCTGCAGGAGACCGATCCGGTGGAAGAGGGCGTGCTGGACATGAACCGCTACGAGAACCTCTGATCGGTCAGCCGGGACATTCGCGGCATCCTGCGGTCGGAGTGGGTGAACAGGCTTTGGGGCTGCCTTGCAGCCCTTCGCGGGTAAACCCGCTCCCACAGGGATAGTGCAGACCTTGGGTTCAGCACAGTACCTGTGGGAGCGGGTTTACCCGCGAACGAGCGCAACGCGCTCGCGAAGGCCTCAATGCACCGGCAATCGCAGGTATTTCATGCTGTATTCGCTTCAAGCTCTGCGCGCATTCGCCGCCTGGGTGGTGGTTTGCCACCACTTCCGGCAGATCTTCTTCGACTTCCACGCCAGCGGCCCGATCGGCCAACTGCTCGCCGAGCGCGGTGCGGTGGGGGTGGATATCTTCTTCGTGATCAGCGGGCTGGTGATCTACCTGTCCACCCGCGACAAGGACATCGCCCCCGGCCAGTTCCTGCTCAACCGCGCCTTGCGCATCGTCCCGGCCTACTGGTTCTACACCCTGTTGATGGCCGTATTGATGCTGATCGCCAGCCGCTGGATGCCGCACCAGGTATTCGAGTGGCAGCACCTTTTGTTGTCGCTGCTGTTCATCCCGGCCGAGAACCCCGGTGGCTATGGCCTGTACCCCACGCTCAACGTCGGCTGGACGCTGAACTTCGAGATGTTCTTCTACCTGCTGTTCGGCCTGGCCTTCCTGGTGCGCCAGCGCCATCACCTGTTGCTGGTGACGGCGGCGCTGTTGCTGGTCAGCGAAGTGCTCGGCCGCCTGGGTGTGCTCAGCCGTTTCTACAACAACGACATCGTCTACGAATTCCTGCTGGGCATCGGCCTGGGGGTGCTGTACCGGCGCGGGCTGATCCGCGAGGGGCTATGGCTGCCATTGGGGCTGCTGGCGCTGGCGGGCTTCGCGCTCTATCACCTGGACGCCTCGCAGCGCCTGTTGCACTGGGGCCTGCCCAGCGCGCTGGTGGTACTGGCGTTCATTGCCCTGGAGCCGTACTTCAAAGGCAACCGGCTGCTCAAGATGCTGGGCGACTGCTCCTATTCGGTGTACCTGATCCATGTGCTGGTGCTTTACGCCGGCTTGTTCGCCAGCCAGCGGCTGCGCCTGAACCCGTACCTGGTATTCGCCCTGTGCGTGCCGTCAATCGGACTAATGTCGTGGTTCAGCTATCACTGGCTGGAACGTGGCCTGTATGGGCGGCTCAAGGCCTGGTTGGCGGCTCCCGCGGCCGCGGAACCCGCGCTGGCGCTATCCCGAGTCAAATACTAGGACTTTGTTCGGGGCACGGGTTGGCGTACACTGCCGGCAAGTCTGTGAGGAACTTCCATGAGCGCTATAACTATTACCGACGCCGCCCATGATTACCTGGCCGATCTGCTCTCCAAGCAGAACACGCCGGGGATCGGCATCCGTATTTTCATCACCCAGCCGGGCACCCAGTACGCCGAAACCTGCATCGCCTACTGCAAGCCAGGCGAAGAAAAGCCCGACGACGAGCCGGTGGGCCTGAAGAGCTTCACCGCTTACCTGGACGCCGTCAGCGTGCCGTTTCTCGAAGACGCGCTGGTCGACTACGCCACCGACCGCATGGGCGGCCAGCTGACCATCAAGGCCCCTAACGCCAAGGTGCCGATGGTCAACGAAGACAGCCCGATCAACGAGCGGATCAACTACTACCTGCAGACCGAGATCAACCCGGGCCTGGCCAGCCACGGCGGCGCCGTGAGCCTGGTCGACGTGGTCGATGACGGCATTGCCGTGCTGCAGTTCGGCGGTGGTTGCCAGGGTTGCGGCCAGGCCGACGTGACGCTCAAGGAAGGCATCGAGCGCACCCTGCTCGAGCGCATTCCGGAGCTCAAGGGCGTGCGTGACGTGACTGACCACAGCCAGAAAGAAAACGCCTACTACTAAGGTGTTTCTTCCTATCGCGGGGCAAGCCCGCTCCCACGCACACAAACCTGCGTGGGAGCGGGCTTGCCCCGCGATGCTTTTAGACGATGCCTGCCTTGATCCCTAGCAACAAACTGTTACGGATTCAACCCCTGCGACAACCGGTCGCGCCCCGTATTCAAAGGGCTGCAGCCCGATCCACCCCGGGTCGGGTGGATGGCCAGGGGGTGGCATGACAGAATGCCCCGGTTTTCTGGCCGGCCCATCCCAAGGGCCGGCACCTTCCCTGTAAAGGATGGTTCCATGACTGATCTGTTGACCCGGCGCGCGGTAGTCGCCGGGATGGGCGTACTGGGGCTTGGCCTGTTGGCGGGTTGCAACCCGGCCCGTGGCCTGGACTTCAAGTACGGCAAGAACATGAGCAACGAGATCCTCGGGCGCAAATTCAAGCTCAAGGACACCCAGGGCAACGAACGCTCCCTGTCGAGCTTCTACGGCAGCATGCCGATGATCTTCTTCGGCTTCACCCAGTGCCCGGCGGTCTGCCCGACTGCGCTGGCGCGCGTGGCGCAGATCCGCAAGTTGCTCCGCGGCCGTGACCTCGAGCTGTTCCAGCCAGTGCTCATCACCCTGGACCCGGAACGCGACACCCCCGAAGTGCTCGATGCCTACGTCAAGGCGTTCGACCCTTCGATCATCGCCCTGACCGGCACCCCCGAGGAAATCGCCGAAGTGGCTCGGGAGTTCAAGGTGTTCTACGAAAAAGTCCCGGTCGGCGACACCTATACCGTCTCTCACTCGTCCACCAGCTACGTCTACGATACCCGTGGCACCCTGCGCCTGAGCCTCGGCCATTCCCTCAATGCCAAGGAATGCACCGAAGACCTGCTCACCCTGATGGAGATTTGCTGAATGTCGATGCAACCGATCAAACGCACCCTGGCTGCCCTGGCTCTGTTCGGCCTGGCCCTGCCGGCCTTCGCCCAGACCACCGTGAGCGACGCCTGGGTGCGCGCCAGTGTGCCGCACCAGCAATCCACCGGTGCCTTCATGACCCTCACCGCCAGCAGCGACAGCAAACTGGTAAGCGTGGCATCGCCCGTAGCCAAGACCGTGCAGGTGCACGAAATGACCATGAATGGCGACGTGATGGGCATGCGTGAGGTCAAGGCGGTCGAACTGCCGGCCGGCAAGCCGGTCACCCTCGACCCGAATGGCTTGCACGTGATGTTGATGGGCCTTAACCAGCAGGTAAAGGACGGTGAGCAGGTGCCACTGACCCTGACCATCGAAGATGCCAAGGGCGCCAAGGAAACCCTGCAGGTGCAGGCAACGGTGCGCCCGCTCACTGCCGAGGCGGGCGGCGGGCATGATCACATGCACATGAAGCACTGATCCAGTTGGGGCCGCTTATGCGGCCCTCACTTTTTCAGCCAGGTGTACAGTCTCCCGCGATGTGCGTTCAGCTACGAAAGCGCGGCAGCGGGCGTTCGATACTCAGTGACGTCAGCGTCTTGCGCACCTGCGCTTCGTCGGCTTCCAAGGCCTTGAGGCTTGCGCGGATCTTGCCGGCGGCGGGCACGTCGCCCTGGCGATCGATCCAGTCGGCGATTTCCTTGCAGGCGCTGCTCAAGTTGGCCTGGCGCTGGGTCATCAGCGACAGCAGATTGGTGATTTCACGTTCGGACATGGCGGGATCCTCCGTTCAGCCCCTTGAGTGTAGCAGTGGCCTGCCAGGCTGCCTGGGGTGGATTGCCGCACGCTGTCAGGGGGTAAGGCAGGCCTGGCGGTAAGCGCCTGGGGTGACGCCATAGGCCTGTTTGAACTGTCGGCTGAAGTGGCTCTGGTCGGCAAAACCCAGGTTGAAGGCGACTTCCAGGGCCGGCAGGCCGCTGCGCAGCAATTCCCGGGCGCGGGTCAGGCGGCGCTGCTTGAGCCAGGCATGGGGTGGCAGGCCGGTGGCCTGGCGAAATACCCGGGCGAAGTGGAAGGGCGAGAGGTTCACCGCCGCCGCCAGGGTTTCCAGCGACGGCGGGTCGGCCAGCTGGCTTTCCAGCAACTCGCGGGCGCGGGCTACCGCCAATGGCTCATGGCCGGGGGCGGCGGGCTCGGCGCAATGGCCATGGCGCTGCACCAGCGCCAATACCGCCTGGCGCCAGGCAGTCTGTTGTTCGAGGGCGCTGGCACCGGCCTCCGAACGCTGGTTCAGCTGGCTGAAAGCCGCGGCCAGTGCCGGGTCCTGGATGACGCTGGCCTTGAACAGCGGCATGCCGTGGCGGCCCAGTTCCAGCTCGTCGAGCACCCCGGTGACCCGTGCGCATTCGGGGTAGAACCCACGGTAGCGCCAACCGGCCTCGTGGGCGGTGGCACCGGTGTGCAACTCGTCGGGGTTGATCAACACCATGCTGCCCACCGGCGCCAGGTGCTCGCTGCCACGGTGCCAGAAGCGCTGGGCGCCAGACTCGATCACCGTGAACACGTAGCCCTCGTGCACATGCGGGGCGAAGCGCTGCTGGAAGTAGCGGGCGTGCAGCATCTCGACGTCGCCCAGCGCCGGTGCTTGCCACAGGTGGGTCTGTTCGCGTTGGGGCGTGGTCATGCCAGCCAGCTGCGCAGCAGGAAGAAGATCAGCATGCTCGCCAGCATGCTCAGCAATACGCTGCGGGTCAACAGCACCAGGGTGATGGCCACCAGCGCGCCGAGCAGGTAGGGGTTGAGCGGGTTCAGATCGAGCTGGTGGCCAGGCAGGAAGATGATCGGCCCGCAGATGGCGGTGAGCATGCCGGGCACGGCAAAACCGAGGAACTGCCGGGCGTTGGAGCTCAACCGCAAGGGCAGGCGCGGTTCCAGAAAGGCATAACGGTTGAGGAATACCACCGCCCCCATGGCGAAGATCAGCAGCCAGATCATGGGCGGCCTCCGGAGAATTTCTGACAGATGAAGCCCGCGGCCATGCCCAGCAGGCCGGCCGCCACCAACGCGGTTTCCCAGTGCCAGAAGCTGAACAGCACCGAGCAGAACAGCGACACCGCCACGCACACCACCGTGGGCAGGTTGCGCACCAGCGGCGCGATCAGCGCGACAAAGGTGGCGACAATGGAGAAGTCCAGGCCCAGCTGATCCAGGTGCGGGATGTTCTGGCCGAGGATGATGCCGGCCAGGGTGAACAGGTTCCACGCCACGTAGAAGGTCAGGCCCACCCCCAGGGCGTACCAGCGGTTGAACTGCTGCTGGTCGTGGTGGCTGGTCAGGGCGAAGAACTCATCGGTGAGCAGGAACCCCAACCCCAGTCGCCAGCGCGTCGGCAACCCCGACAGCACGGGCCGCATCGACAGCCCGTAAAGCAGGTGTTGTGAGGTCAGCAGCAGCGTGGTGAGCAGGATCGAGAACAGGTTGGCGCCGCCCTTGAGCATGCCGATCGCCACCAGTTGTGCGGCACCGGCGAAGACAATGGCCGATAACCCCTGGCCTTGCCAGGCACTGAGGTTGGCTTCGATGGCCATGGAACCGGCAAGCAGCCCCCAGGGGGCGACGGCCAGTGACAGCGGCAGGATGGCGATGGCGCCATGGACGAATGCCTGGCGGGCTAAGGTGGGGTTGGGCATGGGGCACGACAACGAATCGACAGGGTGGGCCAGCATGCCAGAGGTGTCGCCCGCTGGCTTGAACGTTCTTGCTGGTTTGCCGCCAAGGGCTCAGCGATTGCTCAAGTGCTGTTGCGCCGTCGCGCAGCCGTTGATTTCCACCGCCTTCTGTAGCAAAGCCTGGCGCCGCACGGGGTCGAGGTCACTGAGCAGGCGCAAGACTTCGGCCTGGTAGTCGCGCTGGCGCCCCCACTGCAACGCCAGGCCCTGTGGCCGGCTGCGGCTGCAGGTCAGGCGGGTGGCCGGCTGCGGGTAGTAGGGCGCATACAGGGTGGCCATGCGGGGGATCGACTCCAGCGCCTCGCGGTAGGCAGGGCTGCTGTTGTAGGGCCGACACCAACGGGCAATGGCCAGTGCAGGCGGGGCAAAACCTTGCTTGAGGCTGGCTTCCAGCAGGGGACAGGCAGCGTCCGGAATCTGCGTAGTCGGCAGGAAGGTGATGTAGTACAGCGCCAGGCGGTACTGCGCGACCGGGTGATCGAGCGCCACTGATTTCTTCAACAGCGCCACTGCCGTGGGCAGGGTGCGGGCCATGGCCTGGCCCTGGCGGCTCAGTTCGGGGTCGCTTGCAGCGGTACGCAACGGGCTGGCGCTGTCGTCTGCCACGTCCGCCTGTTCCAGTAACGGCAAGGCCTGGCGGTAGAGCAGGTCAGCATGCGGGTCGATGCTCACCTCCAGCGCCTGGGCAGCGAACGTCGTCAGCAGCAGCGGCAGACAGGCCGCACGCAGGGCGCTAAGCCCCAGGCGCGGGTAGACGGCTTGAATGGTCATGGCAGGTGCGGGAGTGCCTCAGGCAAATCAGGTGCGACGACAGCGTATTCTAGCCATCCTCGTCCGCTCGCCGGAAGTCCGGGAAACCCCTATCAGCCCTGCTTGGCCGGCGGCACCCTGCGTTGCGCGTGTTTTTCCTGGGCCAGGCCCAGCTTGGCGGTGATCACCTTGGCCAGGGCATTGTTGCCTTGATCGTTGAAGTGCAGGCGATCGACGAACAGGTCTTCGGCAAAAGCCGGTGAGCTGCTGAGCATGCAGTTCATGTCGTAGCAAGGGACCGGCTCGGCCTGGCTTCTGATGCGTCGAAAGAACGCCGAATGCAGCTGGCGGTCGTAACTGTCACCGAGCAGGCGATCGAAGTTCGTCGGTTGCTTCACCAGCCCGGCCAGCATCGATTGTTCGCCGGCGGGCAGCGTCTCGCGGCACCAGGGCAGCAGCGGCTGGAGGATGAAGGTCAGGCTGGTATGGTCGTCTGCCAGCAGCCGTTCCCATTGGCGCAAGGTGCGGCCGATGCTGTCGGCGGCGCGGGCCAGGCGTTTGTCCGCGGGCGACAAGGCATCGAGCGTCGGCCACTGCGGCGCCTGGCGAGGTGCAACGGCATGCCGCAGCAGCTGCCACCATGATGCGTGGTGCGCCGGCACGGTGTCCTGCACCCCCTCGTTGAAGCGATTGAGAAACGCCAGGTGGGCCTGCGAGCTCTGCGGGTCATGGGCAGCGGCGAGTATCTCGACCAATGCCTCCTGGGCGAGGGTGTTCAACCCGCTCAGTACCACCACATGGCCGAGCTGGCCAAAGCGGTGCTGATGGGTGAGGAACAGCAGCAACTCCTGGGTGGCGTTGAGCCCGCAGCCGGCCAGGCTTAGCCAGGTCTCGCCAGTCAGCAGCGACAGATTGGACGCCACCGTATGTTCATCGGAGCTGGCACCGACCCCCAGCGCGGTAGAGCCCCCCACCAGCAGGTTGATGCGCCCAGCGCCTGCGCACTCGGCCACCGAGAAGCGCTTGCCGGCGCGATGGCTGTAGCGCATCCCCTGTGCGTCGGTGTTGATGGTGCTGGAGCGATAGCCCTGTTCGTGCACGTACAGTGTCTGCGGTGCGCGGCGGCTGCCCAGCTGCAGGAAGCGCTGATAGCTGTCTTGCAACGGCTGCGCAACACCTGTCGTGGGCCTGGCGATCAGGGTCATGGACGCTCCTTGGCGGCGTGCCGCACGGCAGGGCTCAGGCCGCCAGGGCCTTGAGGTTGTAGGCCAGGCCCACGCCGGCGATCAGTAGCAGGGCAACCCCCGAAGCCAGGCTGATCAGGCGGTTGCTGCGCTGCGAGGCGATCTTGCCGATGGCGAAGATGTACAGGCTGAGCACGGCGAAGTCGATGGCGATCCACAGCAGTGACAGCACCACCATGCTTTTGCCGAACGACTCGGTGATCTGGATGAACTGCGGGAAGAACGAGATGAAGAAGATGATGTCCTTGGGATTGGAGATGCCGACCATGAACCCCTGCAGCAGACCGCCGCGGGTGGCCGCTGGCGCTTCGGCTGCGGCCTGCTGTGCTGGTGGGGCCTGCAGGGCTTCGCGCAGGGTGCCCACAGCGATATAGCCGATGAACAGGCAGCCCAGCAGGCTCATGCCGTTGAGCCAGGTTTTGTCGATGGCTGCGCTGGTCATGATGATCCAGGCCGCGACACCGATCAGCACCAGTGAGGCCCAGTTGGTGCCGATGGCGGTGAACAGGGCCTTGCGCGAGCCGGCGGCGGCGGCGGTGTTGACGATCAACGCCACCACCGGGCCAGGTGTGGCGATCAGCAGCAGGACGGTGAGGGCGTAGGTGGCGGTGAGTGCGGTATTCACGTTCAGTTCTCGATCAAAGGGTCAGGTGTTGCGGGGGCATGGAATGGGCAGCGGGCCGGGTTCAGCGAGCCGGGCTCCTGCAGTTGGTACTGTTGCCATTCGAAGTTGTCGTGCTGGCCGAAGAAGCCCAGCGAGGCCGGCATCAGGCCATCGTTGTAGTGCTGCACCCGCTCGCGGATGCGTGCGCGGATCCGCTGGCCGCTGGCGGTGCTGGCACTGGCCACCTCGTCGAAACTTTCCCGCGGGTTGATCACCCAGGCAATGTGTCGGCCCAGGTTGCGGCTTTTCATCAGGCGGTGGGCAGGGAAGTTCATGTTGATGAACAGCGGCATGCCGGCGAAGCAGAACGACCACTGATTATCGTGCGGGTCTTGTGGCACCTCGTGTGGCCAGGGCTGGGGATCACGGCTGTGCACCTGTCGCAGTACGTCCCAGGCCAGGGCCTGCTGGTGTTGCAGCGAGGTGTCGGCGGCGGTTTGCAGGAACACCAGCAACGGGTTGCCGATGCGCTGCTTGAGCGGTATGGGCTCGATGGTGGCGATGTAGTCGGCAAGGCCCCGGGCGATGTCGTCGGCCAGTTGCTCTGCACGGGCGAAGAGGATGTGGCAGGTGCGCGCATTGACCGCCTTGCGCCCGAACAGGCAAGGGAAGTCAGGGTTGGCGAGGGTTTCCTTGAAGTGTTCTATGGCCTTGTGTGTCCAGTGGTGTGGGTTCTGAACATGTTCATCGGCCAGCTCCAGCGCATCCAGGCGGTAGCAATTTCCATAACCCGTAAACATGATTTCCCCAGGTAGTCGCAAATCGGCAGTTAAGGTGGTTTTACCGGCATATCCATACGGTTAACCGCTCTATATTTGTTGTTTCCGGCATTTTCCGAGAAGGGTCACAGGTTGTAAAACGCCTGGAACTATGACCAACTATTAGTCTCGCTCATGCTCTGGAAGCCTCTATGTCGGAACGGATTCAGGCCCTGCACGCCCTGCGTGCCTTCGAAGTCGCCTCGCGCTATGGCTCCTTCACCCGCGCCGCCCAGGAGCTGGCGCTGACCCAGGGCGCGGTCAGCCATCACATCAAGACACTCGAAGCCTTGTTCGGCTGCGACCTGTTCGAGCGGCGCGGCCCCAAGCTGCGCCTGACCGAGCATGGCCGGCTGCTGGCCGAGGAACTCAAGGTCGGCTTCAAGATCATCGAAAACGCCTGTGCCTTGCTGCGCCAGGACCGCTACGGCCTGCGCCTGAAGGCGCCGTCCACGCTGACGGTGCGCTGGCTGCTGCGCGCGCTGGACGGTTTCAAGAAGGTCGACAACAGCTGCGCGGTGCAGCTGTCGAGCGTGTGGATGGACATCGACGCCGTGGACTTCTACTCCGAGCCTTACGACTGCGCCATCCTGCTTGGCAACGGGCGTTTCCCGGCAGATATCGAGAGCCTGAAGCTGTTCGATGAATGGCTGATCCCGGTCTGCCACCCCGACTACCTGCCCGGGCCCGCCCCGGACCTGGCCGTGCTCGAAGGCTGCGAGCTGCTTCACCCTTCACCGGACCGGCGCGACTGGCGGCGCTGGCTGGCGCGGGTGGATGCGCCGCACATCAGCATCGACCAGGGCCAGGTGTTCGATACCCTCGACCAGGGCATCTCGGCGGCCCAGCAGGGCCTGGGCATATCGGTGGTCGACCTGGTGCTGGCCAGCGCCGACCTGGCCGCCGGCAACCTGGTCACGCCCTTCCCGCAGGCAGTCGCGACCGGCGACGGTTATTACATGACCTGGCTCAAATCCAGCCCCAAGGCCCGGCAGATGCACAAGCTGCGCGACTACCTGCTGGCCCGGGTGCCGGCCCTGGCGCACAAGGACATCAGTTACCTGTACGGCTGAGCCCGTTGCCGGGGAACACCCGTTCGAGCATGAAGTCGATGAACACCCGCAATCGCGGCGGCACCTGCCGCCCCGACGGCCACAGCAGGTAGAAGCTGCCGCGCCGTTCGATGAAGTCGTCGAGCACGCTCACCAGGCTGCCGCTGGCCAGCGCGGCGCGCACGCTGAAATCAGGCAGGCAGGTAATGCCGCGGTGGTTGAGGGCAAAGCAGATGCGCGTCTCGACGTGGTTGCAGACCATCGAGATGGGAATCTCATAGTCCTGCTCGGGGTGTTCGCGGCGCAGCGGCCAGGTTTCCAGCTTGCCACTGCTGGGGAAGCGGTAGTGCAGGCAGCGGTGGCCGGCCAGCTCGCGCGGGTGCTCGGGCAGGCCATGCTCGCGCAGGTAGTCGGGGGAGGCCACCAGGCGGTGCTGGAAATGGCCGAGGAACTTGGCGTTCAGGCGCGAATCCAGCGGTTGGCCACCGCGCATCACTACGTCAAAACCCTCGCCGATGATGTCGACCATGCGGTCGCTGAAGTCCAGGTCCAGCTCGATGTCCGGGTAGCGCGCCATGAACTCGGCCAGTGCCGGCATCACCAGCCCGGTCACCTGCGGCAGGCTTACCCGCAGCCGCCCGCGTGGGGCGCCATTGGCCTGCGACAGTTCCTGCTCGGTGGCTTCGATCTCGGCGAGGATGCGCCGGCTGCGCTCGAGAAACAGCGCGCCCTCGGCGGTCAGGGTGATGCTGCGGGTGCTGCGGTGGAACAACCGCACGCCCAGGCGGCCCTCCAGGCGCGCCACGCGTTTGCCCACCGCCGAGGCACTGATGCCCAGCGACTGGCCGGCAGCGACGAAGCTGCGGGTTTCGGCAACCCGGTTGAAAACCACGAAACCGCTGAGGCTGTCCATGTCGTGCTCCGATTGCGGACGTTGATGTCCTGGGTGAGCGGAATTCTACCCATCTTTTTCCGCAGTGCCTCGGCGCCGCAAGATGCCTGCCTTGATCATTGCCCAGGACGACACCCCCATGAACCCTGCCTTCACCGCCGTAGCGGCGCCCGCCAGCGCCACGCGCCTGCCCTTGAGCGGGCTGCTGGCCCTGGCCCTGACCGGCTTTATCGCCATCCTCAGCGAAACCCTGCCCGCCGGTCTGCTCGACCAGGTCGCCAACGGCATGCACATCAGCCAGGCCATGGCCGGGCAATGGGTCACCGCCTACGCGCTGGGTTCGTTGCTCACCGCCATCCCGCTGGTCACCCTGACCCAAGGCTGGCGGCGGCGCCGGGCGCTGCTGCTGGCCATCGCCGGTTTCATCCTGTTCAACGGCCTGACCGCGCTGTCCAGCGACAATCAGCTGACCTTGCTGCTGCGCTTTCTCACCGGCGCCGCCGCCGGCCTGGCCTGGGGCCTGATCGCCGGGCATGCGCGGCGCATGGTGGCACCGGCACAACAAGGCAAGGCGATGGCGCTGGCCATGCTCGGCCAGCCCATCGCCTTGTCGCTGGGCTTGCCCATCGGCACCTGGCTGGGCGCCTGGCTAGGGTGGCGCGCCGCCTTCGTGGTGGTCACCCTGGCGGCCTTGCTGCTGGTGGCCTGGGTGCTGCGCGCGGTGCCGGACTTCCCCGGCCAGTCCGCCGGCAAGCGCCCGGCCGCGCTGGGCGTGCTGCGTACCCCAGGGGTGGCGCGGGTGCTGCTGGTGATCCTGGCGTGGATCCTCGGCCACAACATCCTCTACACCTACATCGTGCCGCTGCTGGCGGCGGCCGGCATGGGCGCCGATGTCGGCCAGGTGCTGATGACCTTCGGCCTGGCTTCGCTGGCGGGCATCGCCCTGGTCGGGCTCGGCGTCGACCGCCATCTGCGCGGCCTGGTGCTGCTGTGCCTGGCCGGTTTCGCCGTGGCCACGTTGGCCCTGGGGCACACCCAGGGTTCGGCCTGGCTGGTGCATGCCAGCGTGGCCTTGTGGGGGCTGACCTATGGCGGCGCCCCGACCCTGCTGCAGACCGCCTGCGCCGACGCGGCGGGCGAGGGCGGCGATGTGGCGCAGTCGATGTTGGTGACGGTGTGGAACACTGCGATCGCCCTGGGCGGGATTATTGGCGGGCTGCTGTTGACCGGGCCCGGGGTCGGCTCGTTCGGTGGCGTGGTGCTGGCGCTCACCGGGCTGGCCTGGCTGCTGGTGTTTGCCGGGCGCCGCGCCGGATTCGTCGCTGGCGCACGCTGATCGGCCGCTGCAGGGTGTAGAATCGCCCTCCAGCAAACCAAGCAAGGACCACGCAGTGCAGCGCCAACAGGGCTTTGTCCTCACCCGCCATTGGCACGACACGCCCGAAGGCACCTGTGTCGAGTTCTGGCTGGCCACCGACCAGGGCCCACGCCACTTGCGCCTGGCGCCGCAACCGTCGGTGGCGTTCATCCCCGTCGCCCAGGCCGAGCATGCCCGGCTGCTGCTGGCCGGTGAGCAGGGGGTCGAGCTCAAGCCGCTGCAACTGCGCGACTTCGACCAGCGCCCGGTGCTGGGCCTGTACTGCCGTCAGCACCGTCAACTGATCGCCCTCGACAAGCGCCTGCGCGCTGCCGGCATCGAGGTGTTCGAAGCCGATATCCGTCCGCCCGAGCGCTATCTGATGGAGCGCTTCATCACCGCCCCGGTGCGTTTCGATGGCCGGCCGGATGCCAACGGCACGCTGATCGACGCCCAGCTCAAGCCCGACCCCGACTACCGCCCGCCGCTGCGCCTGGTCTCCCTCGACATCGAGACCAGCGAGCGTGGCGAGCTGTACAGCATCGGCCTGGAAGGCTGCGGCCAGCGCACGGTGTACATGCTGGGCCCGGCCAATGGCGATGCCAGCCAGGTGGATTTCGACCTGCACTACTGCGACGACCACGCCGGGCTGATCCACTGTCTCAACCAGTGGCTGGCGCGCCACGACCCCGACGCGATCATCGGCTGGAACCTGGTGCAGTTCGACCTGCGCTTGCTGCACGAACACGCCAAGCGGCTGAACGTGCCGCTGTGCCTGGGCCGTGACGGCGCGCCGCTGCACCTGCGCGAGCATGGCAGCCGCAGCCACTTTTTCGCCGAAGCACCGGGGCGGCTGCTGATCGATGGCATCGAGGCGCTGCGTTCAGCCACCTGGAGTTTCCCCTCGTTCAGCCTGGAGAGCGTGGCCCAGCAGTTGCTCGGCGAGGGCAAGGCCATCAGCACCCCCTACCAGCGCATGGACGAGATCAACCGCCAGTTCGCCGAGGACAAGCCGGCACTGGCCCGCTACAACCTCAAGGACTGTGAACTGGTCACGCGGATCTTCGCCCACACCCGGCTGCTCGACTTCCTGCTGGAACGCGCCAGCGTCACCGGCCTGCCGGTGGACCGCAGTGGCGGCTCGGTGGCTGCGTTCTGTCATCTGTATATTCCGCCCATGCACCGCCTGGGTTTTGTCGCGCCCAACCTGGGCAGCCGCCCCGACGAAGCCAGCCCTGGCGGCTTCGTCATGGACTCGCGCCCGGGGCTGTACGACTCGGTACTGGTGCTCGACTACAAGAGCCTGTACCCGTCGATCATCCGCACCTTCCTGATCGACCCGGTGGGCCTGGTTGAAGGCCTGCGCCAGCCGGACGACGCGCACTCGGTCGAGGGTTTCCGGGGCGGGCGCTTCTCGCGCAGCGAGCACTGCCTGCCGGCCATCGTCGAGCGCGTGTGGCAAGGGCGCGAGGCCGCCAAGCGCGACGGCAATGCGCCGTTGTCCCAGGCGCTGAAGATCATCATGAACGCCTTCTACGGCGTGCTCGGTTCCAGTGGTTGCCGGTTCTTCGACCCGCGCCTGGCCTCGTCGATCACCATGCGCGGCCACCAGATCATGCGCCAGACCCGGGCACTGGTGGAGGCGCGGGGCTACGACGTGATTTACGGCGACACCGACTCCACCTTCGTCTGGCTCAAGGGCGCCCATGGCGAGGAGGCCGCGGCGCGCATCGGCCGTGCGCTGGTGGCCGAGGTCAATCAATGGTGGCGCCAGCACCTGGGCGAAACCATGGGGCTGAACAGCGCCTTGGAACTGCAGTTCGAAACCCATTACCGGCGCTTCCTGATGCCTACCATCCGCGGCACCGAAGAGGGCAGCAAGAAGCGCTACGCCGGCCTGGTACAGCGCCAGGATGGCAGCGAGGACGTGGTCTACAAGGGCCTGGAGTCGGTGCGCACCGATTGGTCGCCCCTGGCCCGGCAGTTCCAGCAAACGCTTTACGGGCGGGTGTTCCGTGGCCAGCCGTATCGCGACTACGTGCGTGAAACCGTGCAGCGCCTGCTGGCGGGCGAGGATGACGAACTGCTGGTGTACCGCAAGCGCCTGCGCCGGCCCTTGGCCGACTACCAGCGCAACGTGCCGCCCCATGTGCGCGCCGCGCGCCTGGCCGATGAATACAACGCCCGGCTGGGGCGTCCCAAGCAGTACCAGAACGGCGGCTGGATCAGCTACCTGATCACCACCTCAGGCCCCGAACCGCTGGAGAACCGCCAGTCCCCCATCGACCACCAGCACTACCTGAGTCGTCAGTTGCAGCCGGTGGCCGACGCCATCCTGCCGTTCGTGGGCGATGACTTCGCGGCGCTGACCGGCCAGCAACTGCCGCTGTTCTGACGGTACATATCCACCTCATGCCTGCGCGCCCGCATCCCTAACCTGCCTGCCTTCATTCAATCAGGGAGGGCGGGCGATGACGCCAGCACACGACAAGACCATTGCCGAGCAGTTCCAGGACCGGCTGATCGGCAACGCGCTACCGGCATGGCTGCGGGCTGCCACACCCGAGCAGATCGACGTGCTGCGCCAGGCCATGGCGGCCAGCCTGCAGGCGCGCGAGCAGTGCGCTGAGCTGATGGGCAAGCTGCAAGGCATCGAGGCATTCTGCAGGCCCTTGCTGCGTCAGGCGCTCAAGGACCAGTTGGACGGTCTGGATGATGAGCGCATCGCCTTTCGAACGGGGCACAAAGAGCCGGTGGTCACTTCGCAACCGATCGGCTGGCCAGTGAGCCAGGCCGTGTACTCGAATATTTCGCTGCTTGAGGCGGCCTTGCGTAACTTCACCGCGGACGAAGCGCAAGGCCAGCAACTGGCTGGCAACCGCCTGGTCGATACAGTCGCCAATCGGCCTGGCCTGCCCAGTGCCGGCCGCTTCGCCGGGTTCTGCCGGACGCTCGACCTTGGCGGCCAGTACCAGCGGCACCTGGCCAGCGTCCTGCAGCCACCCGGCGAGGCGGGGCGGCAGGTGCGTGAACTGTTGGCCGGGCATCAGCGTCAGGCCCTGCGGGTGGAGGCGCACATCGCCAGGCTCAAGGGCGAGCTGGACAGCCAGGAGCAGCAGTTGCTGATCGACCTGTGTGCCGACGAGCCCGTGCTGCAGTTGCGTGGCGACCCCGTGCGGGCCCGACGCCTCAAGTTACTGGGCAGCACCCTGGAGCAGATCATCGTGCTGGATGTGCGCGATGAAAGCTGGAGTCCGCTGTACACCTCGTCGCGGCGGGTCATCGTATTCATCCCCGGCGATCCGCTGGCGCCGCTGCGGGCCTACCCGACCCTGCGCCAATTTGCCAACGACCTGGGCAAGCGCCTGCGCACGGCGCCTTACCAGCGTTTCTTCAGCCGCTTCGTGCGCCGGCGTGACAGCCAGGCATTCTTCTCGGCGGTCGTGGAGGGTTATGCGGGGCTGTCCGAGCTGGCCAATATCGACCTGCAAGAACATATGGCGGACTGGCCAGCGCCGCTGTTCGACAACCTGGCCAACACGCTGGTGGCCCAGATCAAGGACGACGCGGCGCAGATCGCCACCCCGGTGGCACAACTGGATCGTGCGGTGCAGCGCGAGCATGACCAGTGCCTGGCCAGCGAGGGCTGGGCGTTGCTCAACCTGGCCGGGCTGTTCGTGCCTGGAGTGGGGCTGGCCCTGCTCGGTGTGGCCGCTTGGCAGCTGTTGGGCGATGTCTTTCACGGCTTCGAGGCCTGGCATGAAGGCGATCGCAGCGCGGCGCTCGACCATCTTTTCCGGGTCGCCGGCGACCTTGTGCTGGTGGCGGCTACCGGTGCCGGGGTGGCGGCAGCCCGGGCCGTCTGGACGCGGGCGGCGTTGGTGGACGAAGGGGTCTCGCACACCCTGGCCGATGGCACGGTGCGACTGTGCAGCGCGGACCTGACCACGTACACCAGCGAGGCACTCCCGGCACTGGCACAACGCGATCGAACTGGCCTGCGGCACCTGGGCAACCGCAGCTGGGTCGAGCTGGATCAACGCTACTACCCCGTCGAGCAGCACGATGGCGGTTGGCGCCTGGCCCCGCGTGACGGCCGTGCCCCGCTGTTGCTGGGCAATGGTGTCGGCGCCTGGCGCCTGTGGTCGGAACAGCCCGGCGAATGGGCCGACGAGATGCACCTGTTCAGGCGCCTGGGGTTGACCGGCTATGCACTGGAAGATGAGGACATCGCGCAAATCCTGCTGGCCACCGACACCCATGCCGATCACCTGCGAGCGGTGCATGTGCAGGGGGTGGCAGCCGACCCGTTGCTGCTCGACTGCACCCGGCGCACCACGCTGGACGTGCGCATCCGCACATTGGTCCGGCAGTTGCGCAGTGGCCAACCGGCAACCGACGCCACGGTCCTGGCCCATGCTCAGGCTCTGCCTGGCGCGCAGGGCCTGTCCGATCAGGCGCTGGCCGAGCGGGTATGGGATGACCGTCGGGCCTTGTTCGAGCGCCTGGAGGCGGCGACCCAGGACAGCGAGACGCCGCCGGCCGCCTTGTTGCGCCGCGACTTCCCGGGCCTGCCCAGCACCGTAGCCCAGGGCCTGGTCGATGGCGCGAACGTAGCCGAGCGTCAGCGTATGGAGGCGGGCGGGCGTGTGCCGCTGGCGCTGGCCGAGGCGGCGCGGCGCGAAGTGCGGCGCGCCCGCGTGGCACGGGTTTACCAGGGGTTCTACCTGGATGTGCCGCAAACCCTGGACCTGGCCCGGGTCGCCCTGGGACTGTGCGAGCACCTGCCCGGCGCCGTGCCAGGCCAGGGGTGGGGGCTTTACCAAGGTTCGCTGTCGGCGTCCCCGTCGTGGGAGGTGGCGCCGGCGCCGCAGGCGCGCCGGCTCGAGCTGTTGCATGCCGCACGAGGCTTCCAGCTGTTCGATGGGCAGGGCAAAGCGTTGACCCAGGCGCCGGGGGATCTGTTCGAGGCGCTGGCGGCCGGCTTCACCGATGAGCAGCGTGATGCACTGGGTGTGGCCGAGCCCTTCGGTCACAACCTGCGGGTGATACTGGGCAGGCTCGCCGCCACGGACCGTACGCGGGTCGAGGGCCTGCTTGGGCAGGCCGGCCCGGTTGGCTGGTTCCGCCCGCCTCGGCGGCTGGCCGACGGGCGTCTGGGCTATCCCCTGAGCGGGCGCGGCGCAGGCCAGGGGCGACCGCGGGCGTTGTACGCCATGGTCCGCGCTGTGTATCCGCTTTTCGAGGACCTGGAAATCGAGCAGTGGGCGCTGCGTCTGCGTAGGGCGGGGCAGCAGATAGAGGTGCAATTGGCGCACCTGGCCAGCGAGCTGTCGGCGTTGCGGGCGACGTTGCGTGACTGGGCCGGTTTCGCCAGCGATGCGTCCGAGCGCCGTGAGCGCAGTCATTTTGCCGAGGCGCTGATACGTGGCTGGCAGCGCATGGGGGCACGGATCTTCGGTAGCACTTTCGAAGTGTCCGGCTACCGCCTGAACCTGCTGGGCATCAGCCTGGACGCTTTGCCCGAGTTGCCCGAGAGCATCAGTTTCGCCCATGTGCGCGAACTGTCGTTTCGTGGCATGGGCCTGCGCAGTGTGTCCCGTGGTTTCTTGCGGGCGTTCCCCGGTGTGCGGGTGCTGGAGCTGAGCGGCAACCGTCTGGAGCGCCTGCCGGAAGGCCTGGAAACGCTTAGCGAGCTGGCTGAGCTGGACCTGTACGACAACCGCATCGCCCTCGACTCGACGCAGGTACACGCGTTGGAACGCTGCACCCACCTGCAATACCTGAACCTGTCGCACAACCCGCTGGGGCGGACCTTCTCGGTGCGCCGGTTGAACCGCTTGCGTAATCTCAACCTGCGTGCGGCGCAATTGCCAGGTGTGCCGTCGGCCTTGCTGGGGCGACTGGAGCTGGTAGTTGCCGACCTGCGCGAGAACCACATCAGCACCTTGCCTG
Source organism: Pseudomonas sp. ES1 (assembly GCF_050586605.1). NCBI lineage: Bacteria > Pseudomonadati > Pseudomonadota > Gammaproteobacteria > Pseudomonadales > Pseudomonadaceae > Pseudomonas > Pseudomonas sp. ES1. The sequence continues at coordinate 125,094 of NZ_JBOBDM010000001.1, forward strand.
AGCGCTTCTTCCAGACGCCCATATGGATCAGCAGCACGATCCTGCTGGAGGGCAACCCGCTGGATGAGGAGACCTCACTGCGTGTCGAGCTGTACCTGCGTGCCCAACTGGGCGCGAGCGGCGAGGCCGGAGCCATGACGGCATCCTCGCGCCAGGGTTGGCTGCAGGCCCTGGGCGATGCCGCCAGGGCCGAGCATGCCGCAGACTGGGATGCACTGGAGGCCGAGGAAGGCTCAGGTGACTTTTTCGGTTTGCTCGGGCGCCTGCAGGGCACCAGTGATTATCGTCAGCGCCCCGCCGCGCTGGCCGAGCGGGTGTTCAGCATGCTCGAAGCCGCGCGCATTCACGGCGATCTGCGCCAGGCCCTGTTCGAGCAGGCAGCCCAGACCTTGACTTGCCAGGACAGCGTCGCCTTGAGTTTCAGCAACCTGGAACTGCGCATGCTGGTGTGGAAGGCCTGCGCCGAGGCTGGCGCCGGGGGCGAACAGGCGGCCCTGCTGCACCTGGGCAAACAGCTGTGGCGGCTGGAGCAGGTGGAGCGAATCGCCCTGGAAGACATTCAGGCGCGCGGGGCTGCGGGGCGGGATGTCGATCAGATCGAAGTGGTGCTGGCTTATCGCATTGGCTTGCGCGAGGCGCTTGACCTTCCTGCGCAACCCGGTGACATGACCTTCGCCGAGATCGCCAATATCGATACGGCGCAGCTCGACCTGGCCCAGGCGCAGGTGCTGGCGGCCGAGAACACTGAGGACCTTGCCAGGGCGCTGGTAGACCGCGAGTTCTGGCAGCTGTGGCTGGAGCGCGTGCAGGGTGAGCGGCTGGCGGCGCTCGACGAGCCCTATCAAGAGCGCCTGGCCAGCCTGATGGACGGGGCGGGTGCCGAGGGGGAACTGGTGACCCAGGTGAACAGCGTGCGTGACCAGCGTCAGGCGGCGCGGCGGGCCCTGATGCTGGAGCTGACCGAGCAGGCCATGCGTGCGCAAGGCGCCGGCTGACCAGGCGCGGGGGAGGGCGGCGGCTCAGCCGCTGCTGGCGTTGAGCCTGCTGCCGCCGACGAAAATACCCATCCCTTGCAGGAACCCAAGCCTGAACAGGGTGATCAGAGCAACCAGCCAGATCGAGCCCAGGGCAACCTGCAGGACGATGCTGCTAACGCTGATGACAAACGCTTTCAGGGGCGTATTCCTTACTGAATGTGAACAAGCGATGCCTGCCTCGAGGCGCGCGCCTGCTATCACAATGCCTCCAGCCATTGGCCCGCGGGCGGTTGGACTATGCTCAGGGTGTCGCACCCCATTACCACTCAGACATCGCAAGTTACTTTTGCCCGCGTTGTCCGCCGGGTTCGGTGGTTTAGGCTCGCATGTCGGATCTTTCGCCAGGATCTGTAGTCATGAGAATTAACAAGGAGATGCCCATGCTCGTCAGGTCACTGACCCTCGCCACCCTGTTCGCCTTTGCCGTCCCCGCATTGGCCGCCGACAGCGATGCCCCCCTGGCCAAGGAGCAGGGCAAAGCGCGGCCGCTGGTGGTGATTGCGCCCAGCAGCGCCGACCCGACCTTGCGCGGCCTCAACGAGGCCTTGAAAGACCCGGCCGTGCAGGCCGGTTTCAAGGAGCGTGGGCTGGTGCTGTACAGCGTCGCCCAGATGATGGGTAAACGTGAGGACAAGAACCTCGAGCAGCAGACCACCATGGCCCTGATTCGCGAGCTGCAGCTCGGCGCCAGCAAGGGCACCAAGGTGATCCTGGTGGGCAAGGATGGCGAACGCCACGTACTCAAGGATGATGACAGCGGTGAAAAAATCGACCCGCAGGTGATCTTCAAGGCTGTCGACGAACTGCCGGCCAGTGAAAAGGCGGTCACCGCGCCGGAGCCGGTGGCGGTGGCGCCGGCCGAACCCAAGGCCAAGGACAGCAAGCCCGCCAAGCCCGCCAAACCGGCCAAGCCTGCCGAACCGCCCAAGCCTCTGGACGACTGACCGCTCTGCCACGGCCTTCTGCGCCAGCAGGGGGCCTTTCCTGTATCACTGTGTATCTGCGCCTCATCACGACCGACTGGCATACAAAACGCCGCTCATCGCGATACACCCACGACACACCGCGCCGTTTCAATGGCTCCACTTTCCAACCACAAGTGGAGCGACACCATGAAATCGACCCCCAAGACCCTCAGCCTGCTCGGCGCCACCCTGCTCGGTGGCCTGGTTCTGGGCAACAGTGCGTTTGCCGTTGAACCCTTGAGCCAGGGCTACCAGCTGGCAGCGGCCAAGGCCGCCGGTGAAGGCAAATGCGGCGAGGGCAAATGTGGCGGCAGCGGCAAGGCCAGCCAGGCCGAAGGCAAATGTGGTGCCGACGCGAAGGCCGACAAGGCAGAGGGCAAGTGCGGCGAAGGCAAGTGCGGCGCCGAAGGCAAAGGTAAAGCCTGATCCCCTTGCTGTAGCGTGGCGCCTTGGGCGCCGCGCGCTTTTCTGGAGGCTGACCCATGAATGCGCAACCTTTGCACACAGGCCTCGGCCTGCGTCGCGGCCTGCTGCCCGAGTTACTGGCGATGCCGGCCGGCGCGGTCGATTTTCTCGAATGCGCCCCGGAGAACTGGATCGGGGTCGGCGGTGTTTACGGTCAAGGCCTGGCGCAGCTGGCCGAGCGCTTCGCCATTGCCTGCCACGGCCTGTCATTGTCGCTGGGCGGCACCGCGCCACTGGACGTCGCCTTTCTCGCCCGCACCCGGCAGTTCCTCGACCGTCATCAGGTGCGCCTGTACAGCGAGCACCTGAGCTACTGCAGCGACGACGGCCATCTCTACGACCTGATGCCGATCCCGTTCACCGACGAGGCCGTGCGACAGGTGGCGGCACGTATCCGCCAGGCCCAGGACCTGCTGGGCCGGCGCATTGCGGTCGAGAACATCAGCTATTACGCCGCCCCCTACCAGGCCATGAGTGAACTGCAGTTCATCCGCGCGGTACTCGACGAGGCCGATTGCGACCTGCTGCTGGACGTCAACAACGTCTTCGTCAATGCCTGCAACCACCGCTATGACGCCCAGGCGTTCCTCGCCGGCATCCCCCGCGAGCGGGTAGTGGGCATGCATGTGGCGGGGCATTACGACGAGGCCCCGGACCTTAAGGTCGATACCCATGGCGCACCGGTCAAGGCGGATGTCTGGGCCTTGTTCGCCAGCGCCTGCCAGCGTTTCGGCGCCCACCCCACGGTGCTCGAGCGCGACTTCAACTACCCGCCGCTGGCCGAGCTGCTGGCCGAGACGGCGCACATCCGCGCCCTGCAACAGCGCCACGGAGCACCCTGCCATGCCTGAAACCCTGCGCGAGCAACAGTTCACCCTGGCCCGGCACCTGCGCGACCCGGCCGCCAACCCGCCACCGCCGGGTATCGAGGCGCGGCGCCTGAAGGTCTATCGCGAGCTGTTCTACGGCGCTATCGAAAGCCTGCTGGCCGGCAGTTTCCCGGTGTTGCGGCAAACCCTCGGTGAGCAACGCTGGCATGCCCGGGTACACGACTTCTACGCCAACTACCGCAGTCAGACGCCGTTGTTCACCGAAATCGCCGAGGCGTTCATCGATTACCTGCAAGGCATCGACCTCGATACGCCCTGGCAACTGGAACTGGCGCATTACGAATGGGTCGAGGCGCAGCTGTACCTGAGCGATGCGCAAGACCCGCCCCATCACCCCGACGGTGATCTGCTGGCCGGCGAGCCGTTGCTGTCCTGTGTGGCCCGCGTGTTGGCCTATCGTTGGCCGGTGGAGCGCATCGGCCCGGACTTCCAGCCGAGCGAAGCGCCCGAGGCACCGACCTTGCTGCTGGTGTACCGCGATATCGACCTGCAGGTTCGCTTCGCCCGCCTGGCGCCATTGGCCTGGCAGTTGCTGGTTGGTTTGCCTGGCACTGGAAGGCAACGTCTACGTGCACTGGGCAAGGATGAAGCGGATGGCCTGGCGCTGCTGGAGCAGTTGCGCGGGCAGGGTGTCATCGTCGGGACCAGGCTTTGAGGCTGCAGCCGACCTACACCTCGGCCTGCTTGCCCGGCGTTACGGCCTCGGTTTTTTTCGCAGGCTTCAAGCGCGACACCGCGAACAACACCACGGCCAGCCCGATCACCTGGTACAGCGAAATCGCCTCGCCCAGGATCGCCCAAGACGCCAGCACCGTCAGTACCGGCCCCAGGTTGCCCACTGCCGCAGTGTGAGTCGGCCCCAGGCGCTGGATCGCCAAGGCCACCCAGTAGATTGGCAGCACCGTGGAAAACAGCGCCATCATTGCCGCATTCCCCCATACCGCCCCAGGCAGCTCGAACAGTGGCGCCACCTCGGCCACCGACAGGTAATGGGCCAGCACCATCAGCGACGAGGCTGTGCCACACAACCCGGCCAGGCGCATCGAGCCCATGCGTTTGAGCATCGCCCCGGTGCCGGCGTAATACAGCGCATAGGTCACCGCGCTGGCGAACACCCACACCGCGCCAAGCACCACCTGGCCGCCCACCCCCGTGACGCTGATGTCGTGGACAAAGGCGACGCCCAGCCCCAGGTAGCACAGGCCCATGGCCGCCAGGGTGCGCAGGGTGGGGCGCTCGCGTTGGGCAACGGCCTGGATCAGCAGCACCAGGGTTGGGTAGGTGAACAGGATCAGCCGCTCCAACCCGGCGCTGATGTACTGCAAGCCGTAGAAGTCGAAAAGGCTCGCCAGGTAATAACCGAACAGCCCGAGCAGCGCCACGCGCAGCCCGTCCCCAGGCGTGAGCGCGCTACCGCCTTGCTTGCGACTGAACCACACAAGCCAGGCGAACAACGGCAAGGACATGGCCATGCGCAGCGCCAGCAGGCTGATCGCATCCACGGGCCCTGCGGCGTAGGCGAGCTTGACGAAGATTGCCTTGAAGCTGAAACCCAGCGCCGCGAGCGCGGCGTAGAGGCTGCCATTGGCAAGGGCACGGTGGAGCGGGGCGGGCAGGCGGGGCATGGCGGGTCCGTGGCGAAATGAGTACTGGCCAACGATGTGCCGGCCGACAAGCGTTTCGACCATAACCTGTCGGACTCCACAAATCACCCAACGCCGCACTTAGCACAGCGAGCCAGTCTGCTGCGACCTGCGTTCGCATGCATGAATCGGATGAGTGCCATCATTTGAATGGCAACCCTCCTGCGAAAACCCCTACGAACGCATACAATCCTTCCTTTAGAAACGTAAGACACAGGCTACCCCGTTCATGGCGTTCGACGCTTCCACCATCCTCACGCTCACCATCGCCCTTGCGGCTGCCGCCGCCCTGTACCTGGCGGTGGAGTGGAGCAGCGTGCGCGAGTCTTCGCTGCTGTGCTGGAGCGCCAGCTTCGCCATCATCAGCGTCGGTTCTTCCCTGGCCCTGCTGCGCAGCAGCGGCTACCTGTTCATCGGCGTGTGGTTTGCCAACGGCATGTTGATCAGCGCCCATTGGCTGTTCCTGCTGGGTGTGTCGCGTTTCACCGAAACGCGCCTGTCGCGGGCCTGGTACCTGATCATCCCGGCCTGGCTGGCCATGTTGCTGTTGCCGGACTGGCCGCAGTGGTCGAAGACCTTGCTGGTGGTCCAGTCAAGCATGATCGCGCTGCTCACCCTGCAGGCCAGCTGGCTGCTGCGTCCCCATGGCAAATCGTTCAGCGTCGGCGCGGTGCAGCTGCGTTACATCCTGCTGTTCCACGGCCTGTTCTACCTGGCCAAGACCCTGCCGGCACTGCTGCCGGGCACGCTGATCGACCTCAGTGCCTTCCGTGGCCAGATCATCCAGGTCTCCTTGGTGGAAGGCGCGATGGCGATCATGCTGATCGCCCTGTCGATGACCGGCACCGTGCGCTACCGCCGCGAAGAGCGCATCGAGCGCCTGGCCGCGCGCGACCCGCTGACCGCGCTGTACAACCGCCGTGCCCTGGAAGTGCGGGCGCCGGCCCTGTTCAAGGACGTCGCGCCCGAGCGCCCCGGCGCCTTGCTGCTGATCGACATCGATCACTTCAAACTGGTCAACGACCTGCACGGGCATGGCGCCGGCGACCGCCTGTTGATCGCCCTCAGCGAGATGATCCGCGCGCTGTTGCCGGAACGGTCGATTGCCGCACGCCTGGGCGGCGACGAGTTCGTGATCCTGCTGGCCGATGCGTCACGGGGACGTATCGAGGCACTGGCCGAGGCCTTGCGCCAGCAGTTCCAGCACACCGCCGCGCACGCCTGCGCTACCCCCGAAGCGGTGACCCTGAGCATCGGTGCCCACCTGTTCGACCGCCCGCCGGCCAGCCTGGCGGCACTGATCGAGCAGGGCGACCGGTTGCTGTATGCGTCCAAGCGAGCCGGGCGCAACAGCTTGCAGTTGATGGATGGATCGCGCAGCGCTGTCTGACCAGGCTCAGATCAGGCCATTTTGCAGTGCCTCGATGAAGGCGCTCTCTGCGCGGCTCAGCCGCTGCTCGCGGTTCCACAGCAGGTGAATATCCACATCGCCGATCCCCTCCAGCGGCGGTAGCTTCCACAAAAGCCCCGCCGCGACATCCGGCGCCACCACATGCTCGGGCAGGCAGCCGATGCCAAAACCGGCGATCACCAGGCGCCGCACTTCCTCCAGGCTCGGCGATGAAGCAACGATGCGCCCTGCAAAGCCCTGCTGGTCACGGAAGATGGTCAGCGGCGAAAGCATCCCGCCGATCTGGTCGCTGGTGAAGCTGACGAAATTCTCCCGCTGCAGGTCGCTCTGGTGCTGGCCGAACAGGGCATGGTGCTTGCCGCAGAAGAACGCGTAGCGCTGGCGCAGAAACAGGCGCTGCTCCAGGCGCGGCTGTGGCCGGCGGTTGAGGCTGAGCCCGGCGGTGGCGGTTTTTTCCTGCAGCGCCGCGACGATGTCCGAGCTGCGCATCACGTCGATTTCCAGCTCCACCCGCGGGTGCTGGCGGTGGAAGTCGGCCAGGCAGTCATCGAGGCGTTCGCTGACGACACGGCTGATCATCAGCAGGCGCACCTTGCCCACCAGTTCGTCCGCCGGTTGCTCCAGCAGGCCGCCGATCTGCGACATCTGCCCGTACACCTCACCGGCCAGTTCGAACAATTGCTCGCCCACCTCGGTGAGCACGAAGCGCGGCCCACGGCGGGCGATGAGCTGGCGCCCGAGTTGCTCTTCCAGGCGCTTGAGCGCCTGGCTTACTGCCGGTTGCGTCAGGTGCAGGCGGGCGGCGGCGCGGCTGATCGACAGCTCCTGGCCGATTACTCGGAAGGTACGCAGCAGGTTCCAGTCGAGTCGGTCGTTGAGCAGGCGGTCGGGCATGTCGGGCTCTTTATAAGCAGGGTTAATAATGCGAATAATAAATAGAAAATTGACTAATCATAGGGGCGAGCCGAAAAATCGCAGTCATTGAAGCGCAGGCCTGCCAGTTCGGCGTCGCTTGCTTCGCGGGTAAACCCGCTCCCACAGGGTAGGCGCAAGACCTGTGGGAGCGGGTTCACCCGCGAAGCAGCCAACTCGATCCTTCAGGTCCGCACTGCGACGCGCCACAAGAGCGCAAACCGTGTCCCCAACTCCTGCCAGAACAACAAACAAAGGAGCCACCCCATGAAGCCCGCCGCTTCGCCCCAACCCCGCCGCGCCGCCGCCGCCGCGTTCATCGGCACCATGATCGAGTGGTACGACTTCTACATCTATGCCACTGCCGCCGCCCTGGTGTTCGGTGCCTTGTTCTTCCCCTCCGACAACAGCCTGTTCAGCACCATGGCCGCCTTCGGCACCTTCGCCGTGGGCTTTTTTGCCCGGCCTTTGGGCGGCATCGTATTCGGCCATGTGGGCGACCGCATCGGCCGCAAGAAATCCCTGGTGATCACCCTGGTGATGATGGGCGTGGTCACCGTGTGCATCGGCCTGCTGCCGACCTACGCGCAGATTGGCGCCACCGCGCCGGTGCTGCTGATCCTGCTGCGGGTGGTCCAGGGCATCGCCGTGGGTGGCGAGTGGGGCGGGGCGGTGCTGATGGCCGGCGAGCATGCGCCCAAGGGCCGGCGCAACTTCTTCGCCTCGTTCGCCCAGCTGGGCAGCCCGGCCGGCCTGATCCTCTCGCTGCTGGCCTTCGGCGTGGTCACCCGCCTGCCGGAAGAGGAGCTGATGAGCTGGGGCTGGCGCGTGCCGTTCCTGGCCAGCGCGGCCCTGTTGCTGGTGGGCCTGGCGATTCGCCTGGGGGTCAACGAGTCGCCCGAGTTCCTCGCCAGCCGCGAGCAGGCGCTCAAGGCGCAGCGCAAGGAGCAGGCGCCAGTGCTGGAGGTGCTGCGCACCGCCTGGCGCCCACTGCTGCTGTGCATCGGCGCCAACACCCTGGGCATCGCCGGGGTCTATTTCACCAATACCTTCATGATCAGCTACACCACCCAGCAACTGCACCTGGAGCGCTCGCTGATCCTCGAATGCCTGTTCTTCGTGGCGGTCATCCAGTTCTGCGTGCAGCCGCTGGCTGCATGGCTGTCGGAGAAGCTCGGCGCCACGCGCTTCCTGGCCCTGGTGGCGCTGCTGGCGATGGCCTCGCCGTACCCGATGTTCGTGCTGGTCGGCAGCGGCCAGGCCTCGCTGATCGTGCTCGGCATCGCCCTGGCGGCGGCGTGCATGGCCTCGTTCTACGCGGTGATCGCCGGCTAAGTCAGTGGCATGTTTGAAACCCGCGTGCGCTACACCGCGATCTCCCTGGCCTATCAGGTGTGCGGCGCCATCGCCGGAGGCCTGACCCCGCTGATCGGCGCCTGGCTGGCCCACAGTTTCACCGGCCAGTGGTGGCCGATGGCGCTGTTCTACAGCCTGATCGCCTGTATTTCCCTGGTCTGCGTGCTGGCCCTTGCGCGCCAGTACAGCCGTAGCCAGCAGCTCGAACTGGCCTGATTCCCTGATTTGTCTGGAGTACCTGCAATGTTGAAAAGCAACGGCGAACGCCTGTGGGCGAGCCTGATGGCCATGGCCGAAGTCGGCGCCACCGCCCGTGGCGGCAGTTGCCGCCTGGCTTTGAGCGACGAGGACAAGGCCGGTCGCGAACTGTTCGGCCACTGGTGCCGCGAGGCCGGGCTGAGCCTGAGCGTGGACGCCATCGGCAACCTGTTCGCCCGTCGCGAGGGCGTTGAGGTGGATGCTGCGCCGGTGATGATGGGCAGCCACCTCGACACCCAGCCCGAGGGCGGTCGCTTCGACGGTGTCTATGGCGTGCTGGCCGGGCTGGAGGTGGTGCGCCGCCTCAATGACCTCGGCATCCGCACCCGCAAGCCGCTGGAGATCGCGGTGTGGACCAACGAAGAGGGCGCCCGCTTCACCCCGGCCATGTTCGGCTCGGCGGTGTTCACCGGCAGCCTCGACCTGCAGCAGGCCCTGGCGATCCGCGATGCCGACGGCATCAGCGTGGCCGATGAACTGGCGCGCACCGGTTACGCGGGCCAGCGCCCGCTGGGTGGCAAGGTGGACGCCTATTTCGAGGCCCATATCGAGCAGGGCCCGATCCTCGAGGACAACGCCAAGGCGATCGGCGTGGTCAGCGGCGGCCAGGCCATACGCTGGCTCGACGTGACCGTGGAAGGCATGGCCGCCCATGCCGGAACCACGCCGATGGCGCTGCGCAAGGACGCCCTGTACGGCGTGGCGCGGATGATCCAGGCCGTCGAGCAACTGGCCAGCGACTTTGCCCCCGAGGGCCTGACCACCGTGGGCGAGCTGGACATCGCCAAATCCTCGCGCAATACCATCCCCGGCCGGGTGCGTTTCACCCTCGACCTGCGTCATCACCGCGACGAGGCCATCGAAGCCATGGAGCGCAATATCGGCTTGCAGTTGCAGGCCATTGCCCGTCAGCGCGGCCTCAAGGTCACGGTCGAACGCCATTGGGTCAGCCCGGCCACGCCGTTCGACGCCGACTGCGTGGCGGCGGTGCAGCAAGCCGTGGACGGGCTGGGCTACAGCCAGCAAGCCATCGTCAGCGGCGCCGGCCACGACGCTATCCTGCTGGCGCGCTACTGCCCGACGGCGATGGTGTTCATCCCCTGCGTCGGCGGCCTGAGCCACAACGAGGCCGAGGACGTGCTGCCCGAGGACGCCCGCCAGGGTGTCGACGTACTGCTCAATGCCGCGCTGGCCCGTGCCGGCCAGGTTGCCGAAGGAGACGCCTGATGCGCTGCTATTTCCACCCCGAACAGCTGCTGCACCACCCGCGCAGCTACTACTCCCGCGGTGCCATGCGCACCCCGCAGGAAGTCCCCGAGCGCGCCCAGCGCCTGCTGCAGGCCGCCAAGGGCCTGGGCTTCGACATCCGCCAGCCTGACGACGCAGGTCTTGCGCCACTTAAGGCTGTGCACGGCGAGGCGTACCTGCGCTTTCTCGAAGAAGCCCATGCACGCTGGAAGGAAGTGCCCGAGGACTGGGGCGACGAAGTCATGTCCAACATCTTCGTCCGCGAACCCAACGCCCTGCGCGGCATCCTCGCCAAGGCCGGGCGCTACCTGGCCGATGGCAGCTGCCCGGTGGGCGAGCACACCTGGCGCTCGGCCTATTGGTCGGCGCAGAGTGCCGTTGCCGGGGCCAGGGCGATACTCGACGGCGAACCCGCTGCCTACGCGCTGTGCCGCCCGCCGGGGCACCATGCCCGCTTCGATGCCGCGGGCGGCTTCTGCTACCTCAACAACGCCGCTGTCGCCGCCCAGGCGCTGCGCAGCCGTTACAGCCGGGTAGCGATCCTCGACACCGACATGCACCACGGCCAGGGCATCCAGGAGATCTTCTACGACCGCAGTGATGTGCTGTATGTCTCGGTGCATGGCGACCCGACCAATTTCTACCCGGGCGTCGCCGGTTTCGAGGACGAGCGCGGCAGCGGCGCGGGGGAGGGGTACAACCTCAACCTGCCCATGGCCCACGGTGCCAGTGAGGATGATTTCATGGGCCGGCTGGAGGTGGCGCTGGATGCGGTGAAGGACTTTGGTGCCGAAGTGCTGGTGTTGTCGCTGGGGTTCGATATCTATGAGTTGGACCCGCAGAGCAAGGTGGCGGTGACTACCGAAGGCTTTGCTCGTTTGGGTGAGCAGATTCGTGGGTTGCGTTTGCCGTGTCTGATCGTGCAGGAGGGCGGGTATCACCTGGAGAGCCTGGAGGCGAATGCGCGGGCGTTTTTTGCGGCGAAGGAAGACTGGCGCTAGTGGCAACTGATTGACCCCATGGCCTGTCTTGGAATCGCATGTGGGCCACCAGGTGCCAGGCGACAGATTTGCAGCGCTCTTGAGATCGAGCGCCGCCCGCGCGGCGCATCGCTGGCAAGCCAGCTCCCACAGTCTGTTTCGGGCCAGTTATGCCTGTGAAGGTACCGCTGCCCGCCTTGGTGCATGTCTCAAGTCATGTGAGGCGCCAGTGGTGCCCACCTCAATACCGCGTCGTACCAACAAGGCGGACAGTGATGAAGTCACAGGAGTGACTGGCCCGAAACAGATGTGGGAGCTGGCTTGCCAGCGATGCGCCGCGCGGGCGGCGCTCGATCTCAAGGGCGCTGCAAATCTGTCGCCTGGCACCTTGCCGCCCCATGCAATCTGCAGCCAGACCCTTGCCAGCCCCAGCCAATCAATCAGATTTCACACCTTCCCTGTAGTCCATTTCCCAAAGATAATGCCCGCGCACTTTTTCCGTTGCGGTGGCAATTTCCGCCTACTAGTCTCGCCGGGTCGCTGCACATCAGCGACATGGCTTTGACAGGCCGCTACGGGGTGATCGCATGGCTAGTCCTTCAACGGCGGCTGTGCGTAGGGCACGCTCGCGTGCGCCGGTTACTGATCAACTCCGCCGGTCTGTCAACCTACGTACAGCTGTCACCACCTGTTTGACAGCAGGTTGGTGGTAGCCCGACCCAAGGAGTAGATCAATGCTTAAAATTGTCCCCGACCCACCCCATCCCCACGCCTTCCTCGAAGACACCCTGGTCCAGATCAGCGAACACCTGCACTGCGCCCTGGCCGTCGCCCATCAATCCATCCTGCTCTGTACCAAGTCCCCCGGCTCGATGCTGATGCTGGCCGCCGTGCACGAGATGGAAACGCTGTGCTCGCTGCTGGAATCGGCACTGGCGCAGGTGCAACGGGCGGCGCTGCCGCAGCCCTTGCATTGAGGCCGAGCCCGTTCGCCAGCGAACGGGCCGCCACACCCAACGCAATGACTTCGAGGATTACGGTATGACCACGGACAACCCAACACCTCCCACCACCGCCGGTAAGACCCGCTTCTGCCAGGGGCAAGACAGCCCCCAGCCGCTGTTTCGCATCGAACCGGGCATACCCTGCGATCACGCCCGCGAACAGGCCTCTGAACTGCTGGACTGCGTGCGCCACCTGACCCTGCTCGGGGTCATGGAGGAAGACCCGCGCATGGTCTGGGCGGCGTATTACCTGAGCGCCATGGCCAAGGCGTTGCTCGATGACGCCGAGCTGGGTTTGGCGCATTGATTCGGTAATAGGGGCCGCTGAGCGGCCCATCGCCGGCAAGGTGTTCGCCGGAATCTTTGCAGCGCCTATAAGATCGAGCGCCGCCCGCGCGGCGCTTCGCGGGTAAACCCGCTCCCACATCTGTTGCAACGTGCCGAACCTGTGAGGCCATGGTTGCCAGCCTTGGTGCATGGCTTGCGTCTGGTGGGGCGGCAGAAGCGCTACCGGCGATGAAAGCGAGGCGGGTTCAAACCCCGCCTCGGCGCACATGCTTGACCAACACCTTCTCCAGCAACTCCCACATCGCCGGGTCGGTGCTGAACGCCACATTGAAACGCATCCACCCAGTGGCCTTGGCATCGACCATGAACAATTGCCCAGGGCCGAGCATGATGCCTTTCTCCAAGGCATCATCCAGCAACGCCGCGCTGTCCGGGATCGCCGGATGGCGGGTCCAGATATACATCCCTTCGTCCGACTCGATGAACAGCTCGAACCCTAGCCGATGCAGGTGCCGGCCCACCTCCTGGTGCGCTTCGGCCAGGCGCTGGCGCAGGCGCTTGAGGTGCTTGCGCCAGCGGCCGTCGATGATCGCGGCGTACACCACGCGCTCCATCACCTGGGAGGTGGTCAGCCCCGAACGCATCTTCAAATGCAGCAACTGCTGCATCAGTTCGGGGTTGGCCAGCAGGTAGCCGACGCGCACGTTGGGCGAGATGCTCTTCGAATAACTACCGACGTACACCACCTGCTGCAGGTGGTCGAGGCTGGCCAGGCAGGGCAGCGGGTCGGTGATCATGTCGGCGTACAGGTTGTTTTCCACAAGGCGGAAGCCGTGGCGGCTGGCCAGTTGCAGCAGGCGGTGCAACTGGGCCAGCGGGGTGCGCGAGCAGGTCGGGCTGTGCAGGTGCGGCTGGGTGAAGAAGGCGGTGGGCTGGTGGTGCGCCAGCAGCCGCTCAAGGTGGTCGAGGTCATAGCCGGCCGGGGTGCGGGGCACGCCCACCAGCGTTGCGCCCTGGGTGCGCAGGATGCTCATCAGGTTGGGGTAGCCGGGGTCGTCCACCAGCACCACGTCGCCGGGGCGCACCAGGGTGCGCACGGCAAGGTCCAGGGCCTGGCTGGCGCCGTGGGTGAGCATCAGTTGCGCCGGATTGGCGACGATCGACAGTTCCTGCTGCAGGTTCTGCGCGGTCAAGGCGCGCAGCTCCGGCAGGCCCATCGGGTCGCCGTAACCGGACAGTTCCAGCGGACTGCCGGCCACCTGGCGCATGCCGCGGCGCAGGCCTTCCTCGTACATCCAGTCGTTGGGCAGCCAGCCGCAGCCGGGCTTGAAGGGCAGTTGGCGGGTCTCGAAGATCTGCTGCAGGTACCACTCGGAATTGAACGTCGGACGGGTGCTGTCCGTTTCGATGTTGGCTTTATCCACCAGCTCGTTCGCCGCACGATTGACGAAGAAGCCCGCATTGCCCTTGCTCACCAACAGGCCCTGGGCCACCAGGCGGTCGTAGGCCTCGACCACGGTGAAGGTGCTCACCGAGTAGGTAGCGGCAAAGGCACGGATGGACGGCACCTTCGCCCCCGGCTTGAGCGCCTGGCTGTCGATCAGCGCGCGCAGCCCGTCGATGATCTGATTGACCAGCGGGGTGGAAGAGTCCGGGTGTAGCTGGAGCATTCGGGGTGCCTTCGGGGGTGCGTAACGCCAAGCGCCGGCCGGGAATTCGGGGTGTATTGCATCGGCGGCCTGTACAGTGCAGTACAGATTTCGCACCGCTGTGCATGGCTCAAAGTGTTCGACATTTTTACATTACGTGTCAGAAATCGCCAACACAGCACGAACCAGCGTCATGAATAATCATAAATTCGCTGCTTTACCGTCGGGGTTCGCCTCGCACCTTCTTTCTGCCTGGCCGGCCGCCTTTGGTTCGGACCCAGCATGGTTCAGTTCGTTCAGAGGGCAACCTCTGGCCGCGTAAGCAGGCCGCCACGGATGGCCTGCGTGTGCTCGCGCACACCTCCCTGCCCGCATTTGCACTGATGTACAGGTGAGACCGATAACCATCGGGGTTTCACAGTTTTTCCTTGGATAAAAAGAAGCACGGGGTAAATAACTGATGGACGCAACATCCACATCCACCACCGCGAACGACGGGCACGAGAGCAAGCTCAGTGCCTCGCTCAAGTCGCGCCACCTGACGATGATGTCCATCGCCGGGGTGATCGGCGGCGCACTGTTCGTCGGTTCCGGCAGTGTCATCCACAGCGCCGGCCCGGCAGCCGTCCTGGCCTACCTTGCCGGCGGCATCCTGGTGGTGCTGATCATGCGCATGCTCGGTGAAATGGCGACTTCCTCGCCTGACACCGGCTCGTTCTCCACCTATGCCGACCGTGCCATCGGCCGCTGGGCCGGCTTCACCATCGGCTGGCTGTACTGGTGGTACTGGGTGATCCTGATGGCCTGGGAAGCCTACGTGGCGGGCAAGATCCTGCACGGCTTCTTCCCCGACGTGAGCGTCAACGTGTTCGTGCTGGCCACGACCTTGCTGCTGATCACCGTCAACTTCTTCAACGTCAAGCACTACGGCGAGTTCGAGTTCTGGTTCGCGCTGATCAAGGTGGTGGCGATCGTCTGCTTCCTGGTGGTGTGCACCGCGGCGGTGATGAACGTCTGGCAGTTCGGTGAAGTGCGTGGCATCAGCCACCTGACCGCCGAAGGCTTCATGCCCAACGGCATCACCACGGTGATCGGAGCGTTGCTGGGGGTGATGTTCGCCTTCCTGGGCGCCGAGATCGTCACCATCGCCGCCTCCGAAGCGAAGGATCCGGCCACCCAGATCGTCAAGGCCACCAACTCGGTGGTGTGGCGCGTGTGCCTGTTCTACGTTGGCTCGATCTTCCTGATCGTCTGCCTGGTGCCGTGGAACGATCCGCAGCTTGGCGTCTCCGGCTATGGCGCTTACCGTCGTACCCTGGAGCTGCTGGGTGTGCCGTACGCTGAACTGCTGATGAACTTCGTGGTGCTGACCTCGGTGAGCAGCTGCCTGATCTCCGGCCACTACACCGCTTCGCGCATGCTGTTCTCCCTGGCCCAGCGTGGCGACGCGCCGCGCCTGTTCAAGTTCACCCGCACCGGCACCGGCGTACCGGTGAACGCGATCATCGGTTCGTGCCTGGTGGCGGTGTTCTGCGCACTGATCAACTTCAGCGACACCCTGCGCCCGAAAGACGTGCTGGAAACCCTGATGAACACCACCGGCATGATCGCCTTGCTGGTGTACCTGGTGATCGCCTTCTCGCAGCTGCGCATGCGCCGCAAGCTGATTGCCGAAGGCAAGGAAGTGCGCCTGAAGATGTGGCTGTTCCCTTGGCTGACCTACCTGGTCATCGCCTTCATCATCGCCGCTCTGGTAACCATGGCCTTCATGCCTGACTACCAGATCCTGGTGATCTCCACCGGCATCGCTGCCGCCGTGGTGGTGGCCATGGGCGTGGTGCACCAGATCCGTAGCGCCAAGCGCGCGTAAGCGCCGAGCGTTGCACAAGACGGCCGGGCCCTTTGCGGGGTCCGGCCGTTTTCGTTCAGTGCACCGGGCCTGCCTGGTCGAAGCGCAGCGCCTGGTTGGGGCCAAGGCGCACATGCTGCCCGCCGCTGTCGAGCTCGGCGCTGCCGGCTTGCAGTTCGACGTCGGATTGCCCGCCCTTGCGCACCAGCGCCAATTGCCCGTCCCGGGTGGCCAGGGTGCCGTGCTCGGTGACCAGCAGGAAGGGCCGCGGGTCGTCATCGGCCACCTCGACGTAGAGCCCGCCTTGCAGCAGTGTCAGGCGCCGTTGCTGGGTGTCGTATTCCACGTCCACCGCGCTGTCGGGCTGCAGCACCAGCAGGCTGCCGTCCTCCAGGTGGCGGGTCAGTTGCTGGCTGGCGGTGGTGCGCAGGTCGGCCAGGTCGAAGCCTTGGCTCATCCACGGCGAACCAAGCAGGGCGGAGGCGGCGACCAGTGCGAGCAAGATCAGGGGCAGGGTGGTTTTCATCGATGTGCGCATGCAGGGACAGACTTGCAGCATAGTCATTCGGTTCCGGCGCTCCACTGGGCGAATGGCTTATGCTGCACACATCCGCCACGCAAGGAGCCACACAATGGCCTGGTCCGCCACCCAGTACTCGCTGTTCGAAGCCGAACGTACCCGCGCCGTGCGCGACTTGCTCGCCGCCGTGCCGCCACGCCCGGTGCGCCATGCCACCGACCTGGGCTGCGGCCCGGGCAACTCCACCGAAGTGCTGTTGCAGCGCCACCCCGATGCGCAGGTGACCGCGCTGGACAGCGACCCCGACATGGTCGACAAGGCCAGGCAGCGGCCGCGCCTGAGCATCCCGCGGGTGCGCTGCGAGATCGCCGATATCGGCGGCTGGGCGGCCCCCGAGCCCCAGGACCTGATCCTCGCCAACGCCTCGCTGCAGTGGGTGCCCGATCACGCCAGCCTGTACCCGCACCTGGTTCGCCAGCTCAGCGAGGGCGGCAGCCTGGCGGTGCAGACCCCGGATAACCTCGACGAACCCGCGCACCGGCAGTTGCGCGACATTGCCAGCCAGGGGCCGTGGGCCGACAAGTTCGCCGACTTCAGTTTGCCGCCGCGGCACAGTGCGGCGTTCTACTACGACCTGCTCAGCCCGCTGTGCGCGCGGGTGGATGTGTGGCGCACCACCTATCATCACCCGCTGCCCGGTGGTGCCGAGGCGGTGGTGGAGTGGTTCAAGGGGTCGGCGCTACGGCCTTATCTGGCGCGATTGGACGAAGGGGAGCAGGCGGATTTCCTGCAGCTGTACCTGCAGGCGATGCAGCGCGATTACCCGCCGGCCACTGACGGCAAGGTGCTGCTGCCGTTCCCGCGGTTATTCGTGGTGGCGACGCGTTAGGCGCCAGAGCACGTAGCCGTAGATGCCGAGGTTGAGCAGCAACACGACGGTGCCTAGCCAAAGCTGGATCTGTGGGGTGAGCCCGGCGGGGTAGATCAGGGGCCAGATGTAATGTTCGACGAAACCGCCTTGGTAGCCGGCGCTGCCGGCGGCGGCGCGCAGGTGGTTTTCCCAGTCGGTCAGTGGGCACTGCAGGTGCAGGCCCTCCACGGCCAGGCCCCAGGCGAGGGCGGGGAGGTGGAGGATCAGGGCTTTGCGGCGCCAGAGCACCAGCAGGCCGCCGAGCAGGACCAGGAGGATGAAGGTCAAATGGAGCAGGACCAGGGTGTCGGCGGCCAGGCGGTAGATCATGGGGTGGGGGCTCGGGGGGAGGGGGTTCAGCATAAATCAGATGTGTGTCTGGGAGGGTGCTGTTTTTAAGGTGGGTGCGGTTTAAGTTGCTAGTTTCTTAGCCTCTTAGCCTCTTAGCCTCTTAGTTTCTTGGTTTTTGGCTGGATATTCTGTTGTGTTGGTTTTGATAGTTGTATGTGCATTCATTTGTGATGTCGACGCGTAGTCACCTTTCCGCCCTTACGGCGGGTTACTTTTTTTCTTGGAAAAAAGTAACCAAAAACCGCTCGCTCCATTCATACGGCCCTCCGCTGCGCTCCGGGTCCCTTCGCTCCGGCGTCCTCCGGGCCCGCGCGGCCTCCGACTTGCTACGCAAGTCTACATCTCGCGCCTTCGGCTAACGCCGAAGGGTGCTGCGCACCAGGGCCCTCCAGACGCCTACGCTCAGCCTCCTGAAGTCGCGAAGTTAGGGGCGGCGCCTGGGCTGGCGTTAGCTGTCGCTAGTTGGATTGGCTGGGAACTCAGGATTGCAATCGCTGGCAAGCCAGCTCCCACAGGTTAGTGCGAACTTGCAAACTTGTGCTGTACCTGTGGGAGCCGGCTTGCCGGCGATAGGGCCCGAATAAACAACACATAAACAACAGCCAAATCTAGATAGCCGCATTACTGCTCTTGATCTGCTCTTGATCTGCTCTTGATCTGCTCTTGATCTGCTCTTGATCTGCTCTTGATCTGCTCTTGATCTGCTCTTGATCTGTTTTTGCTTTTGCTTCTAAGCGCGCAATAGTCCAGGCAACACAAATTGCGACTTCAGGAGGCCGAGTGGAGGTGACTGTAGGGCCCTGGTGCGCAGCACCCTTCGGCGTAAGCCGAAGGCGCGAGATGTAGACTTGCGCAGCAAGTCGTAGGCCGCGCGGGCCCGGAAGGCACCGGAGCGAGGGGACCCCGAAGCGCAGCGTAGGGGCCGTATGATGGGAGCAGGCGGCTTTGCCTACTTTGGCCAAGACCAAAGTAGGCCGCCGTAAGGGCGGAAAGGTGACTAAAAGTCGCCATCGCCGCTGAATGCGCATACATCTATCAAAACCAACACTTTGAAAGCCGAAGCCGAAGCCGAAGCCGAAGCCGAAGCCGAAGCCGAAGCCCTCAAGCCGCCAACCGCCCCCCCGCAATCGCCTCCGAAGCTGCCAGCATCGCCCGCAACAACACCGCACACCCCGCCGCCAAATCCCCAGGCGTAGCATTCTCGATCTCGTTATGGCTGATCCCCCCCTCACACGGCACGAAGATCATCCCCGCCGGCCCCAGCTCCGCAAGGAAAATCGCGTCATGCCCGGCCCCACTGACAATATCCATGTGCGCCAACCCCAGCGCCGCCGCCGAATGACGCACGGCATCAACACAGACAGGGTCGAAATACAGGGCCGGGAAGTCGGCAGTCGGCGTCAGCTCATAGCTCAGCCCATGCTTCGCCGTGGTCGCCTCGATCACCCCGCCCACCTCGGCGATCATCGCGTCCAACTGCTCGCCCTCCAGGTGACGGAAGTCCAGGGTCATGCGCACTTCACCGGGGATCACGTTGCGCGACCCCGGGTAGGCCTGCAGGCAGCCGACCGTGCCACAGGCATGGGGCTGGTGGGCGAGGGCGGTGCGGTTGACCGCCTCGACCACCGCGACGGCGCCGACCAGGGCGTCCTTGCGCAGGTGCATCGGGGTGGGGCCGGCGTGGGCCTCGACGCCGCGCAAGGTCAGGTCGAACCACTTCTGCCCGAGCGCGCCGAGCACCACGCCGATGGTCTTGGCCTGGTCCTCGAGGATCGGCCCCTGCTCGATATGCGCTTCAAAATATGCCCCCACCGGGTGCCCGAGCACCGCGCGCGGGCCGGCATAGCCGATGGCGTTCAGCGCCTCGCCAACGCTGACGCCCTGGGCATCGCGCTTGGCCAGGGTCTCTTCCAGGGTGAACTTACCGGCGAACACCCCCGAGCCCATCATGCACGGGGCGAAGCGCGAGCCTTCCTCGTTGGTCCACACCACCACCTCCAGCGGCGCTTCGGTCTCCACGCCCAGGTCGTTGAGGGTGCGGATCACCTCAAGCCCAGCCATCACCCCGAAGCAACCGTCGAACTTGCCGCCGGTGGGTTGCGTGTCGATATGGCTGCCGGTCATCACCGGTGGCAGTTTGGGGTTGCGCCCCGGGCGACGGGCGAAGATATTGCCGACCCCGTCGACCGTCACCGTGCATCCCGCGGCTTCGCACCATTGCACGAACAGGTCGCGGGCCTGGCGGTCGAGGTCGGTCAGCGCCAGGCGGCACACACCGCCTTTCTGGGTGGCGCCGAGGCGGGCGAGGTCCATCAGCGATTGCCACAGGCGTGCGCTGTCGATGTGGTGCTTGCTTGATTGCAGGACTTCCTTGGCGAGGGTAGTCATGGGTGTCTCCTCAGGCTTTTTTTGTCGGGCTGTTGCGGTCCCATCGCAGGGAGCGGTGCGTTCAGGGCAACGGCTTGGCCAGCCGCGCCGGCCCGCGCACCGCCACGCCGCCCAGGGCGTAGTAGAGCCCGCCACCCAGCAACGAACCGGTGAACCAGCCGTAATCGTAGAACCAGCTGAAACTGCTGTTGCCGATAGCCATCACGGTCAGCGCCACCGGCACGCCGAAGGCGGCGAAACCGGCCCAGTTCCACGCCGGGTACACGTCGTCGCGGTACAGCCCGGCCAGGTCCAGTTGTTGGCGCCGCACCAGGAAGTAATCCACCACCATGATCCCGGCGATCGGCCCGAGCAGGCTGGAGTAGCCCAGCAGCCAGTTGGAATACACGCTCTCAAGGCTCAGGTCGGAGACGATCCAGCCGAGCTTCTTGAGCAGCTCGTGGCCCATCAGCGCCAAGCCGATGAAGCCGGTCAGCCACACCGCGCGGCTGCGCCCGATCAGGCGTGGGGCGATGTTCTGGAAGTCGTTGGTGGGCGAGACGATGTTGGCCGCCGTGTTGGTCGACAGCGTGGCGATGATGATCAGCGCCATGGCCAGCGCCACCCAGCCCGGGCTCTGGATATGGCCGATCAGGCTGACCGGGTCGGACACCGTCTGGCCCACCAGCGAGGCCGAGGCCGCGGTCATGATCACCCCCAGCGAGGCGAACAGGAACATGGTCAGCGGCAGGCCGAAGATCTGCCCGAGTATCTGGTCCTTCTGGCTTTTCGCGTAGCGGCTGAAGTCGGGGATGTTCAGCGACAGGGTGGCCCAGAAGCCGACCATGGCGGTGAGCCCGGCGCAAAAATAGCTGACCACGCTGGCGCCTTCGGGGCGTTTGGGCGGTTGTGCCAGCAACTCGGTCATGGACATGTGCGGCATCGCCCACAACAGCAGGCCGATGCCCACCGCCACCAGCAGCGGCGCCGACAGGGTTTCCAGCCATTTGATCGACTCGGCGCCACGCAGCACCACCCACAGGTTCAGCGCCCAGAACAGCATGAAGCCGATCACTTCGCCGGTGCCGCCCAGCGCCTTCCACTCGGGGAACAGCGAGCCGAGAAACAGGTGGATGGCCAGCCCACCGAACATTGTCTGGATACCGAACCAGCCACAGGCCACCACTGCGCGGATCAGGCAGGGCACGTTGGAGCCGAAGATGCCGAACGACGAGCGCAGCAGCACCGGGAAGGGGATGCCGTACTTGGTGCCGGGGAAGGCGTTGAGGGTGAGCGGGATCAGCACGATCAGGTTGGCCAACAGGATCGCCAGCAGCGCCTCGCCCACACTCAGGCCAAAGTAGGCGGTGAGCACGCCGCCGAGGGTGTAGGTGGGCACGCAGATGGACATGCCCACCCACAGCGCGGTGATGTGCCACTTGTTCCAGGTGCGTTGATGCACTTTGGTGGGGGCGATGTCGTGGTTGTAACGGGGGCTGTCGAGCACGTCGCTGCCAGCGTCGAGTTCGAACAGGCCATGCTGCTCGACCACTTGTGATCTGCTTTGTTGCATGGGGCCTTCTCCAGGGGTTTTTTCTTGTTGTTTGCTCATCGGGCTAATGCGATGGCCGGAGTACACACACCACCAGTACTGCACCTGCGGTCCGGCCATGGCGGTTGTGGCCGGGGTTACAACAACCGTGCCGGGTTGGCCTTGGCCGTTCCCGGTGATCGCTGCTGACCGCAGGTAACTTACTGACTTGCAAAAGCATTCCTGATTGCGCCTGGAACGTGCGAATAACTTTGACGCCGACACCGGCCAACACACCGTGATTCAAAGCGGTGCGGCCCGGCATATCCGCTGCGCTGCCTGCGCCTGCCCAGCCGTTTTTAAACAGCTGAATTTGCGTAGAAAATCTTGACCAAATTTGCATCCTGTCAAGTGCGTCAAAATGGTGAAGGGCTGTTCCGTTTTGGTGATTCGTGCAATTAATTCATATAAATCAATAAGATAAAATTTTGAGTATTTGCATATATTTTTTCTTGATGAATGTCAGAACCGCAACTAGCCTCGATTCTTGTCAGGCCTGACAGGATTGACCGAAACCCGCAGGCACTGGCCCATGAAAATTCCAAGAACCGGCCAGCAAGACCGGTCAGCCTGCGAGGAAGACGGCATGTCCCTGTTGATCCGTGGCGCCACCGTGGTTACCCATGAAGAAAGCTACCGCGCCGATGTGTTGTGTGCCGACGGCGTGATCCGCGCCATCGGTGAAAACCTCGAAGCACCCACCGATTGCCAGGTGCTCGACGGCAGCGGTCAGTACCTGATGCCCGGCGGCATCGACCCGCACACCCATATGCAATTGCCGTTCATGGGCACCGTGGCCAGCGAGGACTTTTTCAGCGGCACCGCCGCGGGCCTGGCCGGCGGCACCACCTCGATCATCGATTTCGTCATCCCCAACCCGCAGCAGTCGCTGCTCGAAGCCTTCCACACCTGGCGTGGCTGGGCGCAGAAGAGTGCGTCCGACTACGGCTTCCACGTCGCCATCACCTGGTGGAGCGAGCAGGTCGCCGAAGAAATGGGTGAGCTGGTGAGCCAGCATGGGGTCAACAGCTTCAAGCACTTCATGGCCTACAAGAACGCGATCATGGCCGCCGACGACACCCTGGTGGCCAGCTTCGAGCGCTGCCTGCAACTGGGCGCGGTACCCACCGTGCATGCCGAAAACGGCGAGCTGGTCTATCACCTGCAGCGCAAGCTGCTGGCACAAGGGCTGACCGGGCCCGAGGCGCACCCGCTGTCGCGCCCCTCGCAGGTTGAAGGGGAGGCCGCCAGCCGCGCCATCCGCATTGCCGAAACCCTCGGCACGCCGCTGTACCTGGTGCACGTGTCCAGCCGCGAGGCGCTCGACGAGATCACCTATGCCCGGGCCAAGGGCCAGCCGGTGTACGGCGAGGTGCTGCCCGGCCACCTGCTGCTGGACGACAGCGTTTACCGCGACCCGGACTGGGCCACCGCCGCCGGCTACGTGATGAGCCCGCCGTTCCGCCCGCGCGAGCACCAGGACGCACTGTGGGGGGGCCTGCAGTCAGGCAACCTGCACACCACCGCCACCGACCACTGCTGCTTCTGCGCCGAGCAGAAGGCCATGGGCCGCGACGACTTCAGCCGTATCCCCAATGGCACGGCAGGCATCGAGGACCGCATGGCGGTGCTGTGGGATGCCGGGGTCAACAGCGGGCGCTTGTCGATGCACGAGTTCGTCGCGTTGACCTCCACCAACACCGCGAAGATCTTCAACCTGTTCCCGCGCAAGGGCGCCATCCGCGTCGGCGCCGACGCCGACCTGGTGCTGTGGGACCCGCAGGGCACGCGCACCATCAGCGCCCAGACCCACCACCAGCGCGTCGACTTCAACATCTTCGAAGGCCGCACCGTGCGCGGCATCCCCAGCCACACCATCAGCCAGGGCAATGTGCTGTGGGCCGACGGCGACCTGCGCGCCGAACCGGGGGCAGGGCGCTATGTGGAACGCCCGGCGTACCCGTCGGTATTCGAAGTGCTGGAGCGGCGCGCCGAGCGGCAGAAGCCAACGCCGGTTCAGCGTTGAAGTAGTTGGGGCTGCTGCGCAGCCCTATCGCCGGCAAGCCGGCTCCCACAGACGGACCGCAGACCCTTTGGGAGCCGGCTTGCCGGCGATAGGGGCGCAAGGCCCCCCCCGATAACAACCCAGATACCCCTGTTGACTGCCACCCCCAAAACGGAAGCGGCCCCTGACCACTGCCGCCTCCAATAAAAACGAGAGAGGCTACAACCGTGATCGACGCCCTGAACCACTTGCCGCGCCCCCGGGCCGGCGCCGACCAGCTGGCCGAGGCCTTCAGCGACCTTGCGCCCCCGCTCACCGCCCGCCAGGCCGCCGTCGAAAGCGCACGCTGCCTGTACTGCTACGACGCGCCGTGCGTCAACGCCTGCCCCAGCGAAATCGACATCCCCTCGTTCATCCACCGCATCAGTGACGAGAACCTGCAAGGCGCTGCTGAGCGTATCCTTTCGGCCAACATCCTCGGCGGCAGTTGCGCCCGGGTGTGCCCCACCGAGATCCTCTGCCAGCAGGCCTGTGTGCGCAACAACGCCCAGGAATGTGCGCCGGTGCTGATCGGCCAGTTACAGCGCTACGCCCTGGACAACGCGCACTTCACCGCTCACCCGTTCCAGCGCGCGCCGGCCACCGGCAAACGCATCGCCGTGGTGGGTGCCGGCCCTGCCGGGCTGTCCTGCGCCCATCGCCTGGCCATGCACGGCCACGACGTGGTGATCTTCGAAGCGCGAGAGAAAGCCGGCGGCCTCAACGAATACGGCATCGCCCGCTACAAGCTGGTGGACGACTACGCCCAGCGCGAAGTGGAGTTTCTGCTGGGCATCGGTGGCATCGAGATCCGCCACGGCCAACGGCTGGGCAGCAACCTGTCGTTGACCGAGCTGCACGGCCAGTACCATGCCGTGTTCCTCGGCCTGGGGCTGGATGCCGTGCGTCAGCTGGGCCTGGCGGATGAAGAAGCCCCCGGCCTGCTGGCCGCCACCGATTACATCCGCGAACTGCGCCAGACCGACAACCTCAGCCAACTGCCGTTGGCCGACCGCTGCCTGGTGATCGGCGCCGGCAACACCGCCATCGACATGGCGGTGCAGATGAGCCGCCTGGGCGCGCGCGACGTCAACCTGGTGTACCGCCGGGGCGAGGCCGACATGAGCGCCACCGGCCATGAACAGGAAATCGCCAAGCACAATCAGGTGCGCCTGCACACCTGGGCACGGCCGGATGCCGTGCTGCTGGATGACTCAGGCCGGGTGCGCGGCATGCGCTTCGCGCAGACGCAGCTGGTCGATGGCCGACTCGGCGACACCGGCGAGACCTTCGAGCTGGCCGCCGACGCGATCTTCAAGGCCATCGGCCAACGTTTCGACGACGCCAGCCTCAGCGACCCGTTGGCCGCGCAATTGGCCCGCGACGGCGAGCGCATACGCGTCGATGGGCACCTGCAGACCAGCCTGCCGGGCATCTATGCCGGCGGCGACTGCACCGCCCTGGGTCAGGACCTCACCGTCCAGGCCGTGCAGCATGGCAAGCTGGCCGCCGAAGCCATCCATGCCCAACTCATGCTCAACGTGGAGGCTGCATAAATGGCCGACTTGTCCATCGTGTTCGCCGGCATCAAGGCGCCCAACCCCTTCTGGCTGGCCTCGGCGCCACCCACCGACAAGGCCTACAACGTGGTCCGCGCCTTCGAGGCGGGCTGGGGCGGGGTGGTGTGGAAGACCTTGGGCGAGGACCCGGCAGCGGTCAACGTGTCGTCGCGCTACTCGGCGCACTACGGCGCCAACCGCGTGGTGCAGGGCATCAACAACATCGAGCTGATCACCGACCGTTCGCTGGAGATCAACCTGCGTGAAATCACCCAGGTGAAGAAGGACTGGCCCGACCGGGCGCTGGTGGTGTCGCTGATGGTGCCGTGCGTCGAGGAATCCTGGAAATTCATCCTGCCGCTGGTGGAGGCCACCGGCGCTGACGGCATCGAGCTCAACTTCGGCTGCCCCCACGGCATGCCCGAACGCGGCATGGGCGCTGCGGTCGGCCAGGTGCCCGAGTACGTCGAGCAGGTCACCCGTTGGTGCAAGCTCCATTGCTCGCTGCCGGTGATCGTCAAGCTCACTCCCAACATCACCGACATTCGCCAGGCGGCGCGGGCGGCCCACCGTGGCGGGGCGGACGCGGTGTCGCTGATCAACACCATCAACTCGATCACCAGCGTCGACCTCGACCGCATGGTGGCCCACCCGATCGTTGGCGATCAGAGTACTCACGGTGGCTATTGCGGTTCGGCGGTCAAACCGATCGCCCTGAACATGGTCGCCGAGATCGCCCGCGACCCCGAGACCCGGGGCCTGCCGATCTGCGGTATCGGCGGCATCGGCAACTG
The DNA here is from genome assembly GCF_050586605.1 of Pseudomonas sp. ES1. Classification (NCBI taxonomy): domain Bacteria; kingdom Pseudomonadati; phylum Pseudomonadota; class Gammaproteobacteria; order Pseudomonadales; family Pseudomonadaceae; genus Pseudomonas; species Pseudomonas sp. ES1. The sequence continues at coordinate 151,185 of NZ_JBOBDM010000001.1, forward strand.
GCGCGATGCTGCTGAATTCATGGCCCTGGGCAGTGGCGCGGTACAGGTGTGCACGGCGGCGATGCTGCATGGTTTTCGCATCGTCGAGGACATGCAGGACGGCCTGGCGCGCTGGATGGACCAGCATGGCCACCGCAACCTGGACGCTTTCCGTGGCCAGGCGGTGGGGCATACCACTGACTGGAAGTACCTGGACATCAACTACAAGTCGGTGGCGCATATCGACCAGGCCGCCTGCATCGGCTGCGGGCGCTGCCACATCGCCTGCGAAGATACCTCGCACCAGGCCATCGCCAGCACGCTCAAGGCCGACGGCACCCATGCCTACAGCGTGATCGAGGAAGAGTGCGTGGGCTGCAACCTGTGCCAGATCACCTGCCCGGTGGAAAGCTGCATCGACATGCAGGCGCAGGACACCGGCAAACCGTACATGAACTGGACCCAGGATCCGCGCAATCCCTACCGTGAGGTGGGTTGAACCGGGGCTTTCACATGTCTGACGCCATGCACCAAGGCTGGCAGCGGTACCCTCACAGGCATAATTGGCCCGAAACAGATGTGGGAGCTGGCTTGCCAGCGATGCGCCGCGCGGGCGGCGCTCGGTCTTGAGAGCGCTTCACCTCTATCGCCCTGCGCCTGGTAGTCCACATGCGATTCCAAGACAGGCCCTTGGGCGTCACACCGCTGGGCCTGGGTGATCAGGATTGGGTAATGGCCACCAGGTGCCTGCCGGTGTTTTTGCAGCGCCTATGAGATCGAGCGCCGCCCGCGCGGCGCATCGCTGGCAAGCCAGCTCCCACATTTGTTTCGGGCCAGTCTTTCCTGTGCCATCACCTGGTCCGCCTTGTTGGTACGACGCGGTTTTGGCGTGGTCGCTAACGCTGCATCACATGACTCAAGACATGCACCAAGGCGGGCAGCGGTACTTTCACAGGACTCATTGGCCCGAAACAGATGTGGGAGCGGGCTTGTCCCGCGATGCGCCGCGCGGGCGGCGCTCGATCTTGAGAGCGCTGCACCTCTATCGCCCTGCACCTGTTGGCCCACATACGATCCCAAGGCAGGCGCTGGGTGTCACTGCTCGAAGCAGGCCTATCGCGACAGCAATGCCAAGGCGCTGTGGCAGGCACTGCGCAGGGCCGCCGCGGGTACGCCATCACGTGCCTGCACCGAGATGCCATGGAGAAATGTGGCGTAGAAATGCCCCAGGGCCTGGACATCGGTGTCGGCCGGTAACTGGCCCTGCTCACGGGCAAGGCTTAGCCGGGCAATGATCGATTCGCTGCGCTGGCGACGGTGATCCGCCAACCACTGCTGCACCGCGACGTTGTCCGGTGCAACGCCGCTGGCCGCGCTTACCACCAGGCATCCCTTGGGCTCGTCGGCACGGGTATAGGTAGCGATGGCATCCTCGAGCATCTGCTCCAGCGCCTGGTGAATGTCCGGCAGGGCCAGGGCACGGTCGGCAAAACCGCCTTCGGCCGATTCGTACAGCGCCACGGCCTCTTCGAACAGTTGCTGCTTGCTGCCGAAGGCCGCGTAGATCCGCGCCGAGGCGATACCCAGCCCGGCGACCAGCGCCGCCATCGAGGTGCCTTCGTAACCGTGCTCCCAGAACAGCCGCAGCGCCTTGCGCAGTGCCTGTTGCTTGTCGAATTCCCGAGGTCGTCCTGCCATAGCCTGTCTGTCCGAATGCGCCAAACGGGCATTCTAGCCAATTCGCGATTGACGGGCAGCGTCGTTCGCGCCTATTGTTTGTCGATCAACAAACAATAGGATGGAATCGATGAAGACCCTCAAAGGCCCAAGCCTGCACCTGGCGCAGTTCAGCAGTGGCACCCCGCCGTTCGATTCGTTGGACAGCATCGCCGGTTGGGCCGCGCAGTTGGGTTTCAAGGCCCTGCAGGTCCCGGCCTGGGATGCTCGCCTGTTCGATGTGGCCCTGGCCGCGCAGAGCACGGAGTACTGCGACGAGATCAAGGGGCAGCTGGCCGAGCACGGCCTGCAGATCAGCGAGCTGACCACGCATATGTTCGGCCAGCTGGTCGCGGTACACCCGGCCTATGACCCCCTGTGCGACGCGTTCGCGCCTGCTTCGCTGGCGGGGCGACCGGCGGCCCGCACCGACTGGGCCATCGAACGGATGAAGCTGGCAGCGCGCGCCAGCCGCAATCTGGGCCTGGGCGACATGGGTACGTTTTCCGGTGCCTTGGCCTGGCCTTATCTGTTCCCTTTCCCGCAGCGCCCGCAAGGCCTGGTGGAGGCTGCCTTCGAAGAGCTGGCGCGGCGCTGGCGGCCGATTCTCGACGTCTGCGACGAGCAGGGCGTGAACCTGTGCTTCGAGATCCACCCGGCCGAGGACCTGCACGACGGCACCAGCTTCGAGCGCTTCCATGCCCTGGTGGGCGAGCACGAGCGCTGCCGTATCCTTTTCGACCCCAGCCATTTCGTGCTCCAGCAGCTCGACTACCTGGCCTATCTGGACCTGTACCACCCGTTCATCCGCATGTTCCACGTCAAGGATGCCGAGTTCAATCCGAGCGGCCGGCAGGGCGTGTATGGCGGCTACAGCGACTGGGCCGAGCGCGCCGGTCGCTTCCGCTCGCTGGGCGATGGGCAGGTCGACTTCAAGGCGATCTTTTCCAAGCTGGCGCAGTACGACTTCGATGGCTGGGCCACCCTTGAGTGGGAGTGCTGCCTCAAGGACCAGGAGGTCGGGGCCCGGGAGGGCGTCGAGTTCATCGACCGACACATCATCCAGGTCACCGGGCAGGTCTTCGACGACTTTGCCGGTGCACCGCTCGACCCTGGGCAGATCCAGCGCATGTTGGGGCTTGCAGCGGCTGGCAACGCAGCGGGAGCACGGGCATGAATGCAGTCAGCGCAACCCGGGACGACGCGTTCGCCCATGTCTATGTGCAGGTGGAGGGGCTGCGCATCCATTGCGCCGTGGCCGGGGAGGGCGAGCCCGTGCTGCTGGTGCCTGGCTGGCCGCAGACCTGGTATGCCTGGCGCCATGTGCTGCCTGCGCTGGCCGCGCAAGGCTTCAAGGCCATTGCCGTCGACCCGCCCGGCCTGGGTGACTCGGACCGGCCCGAGCAGGGCTACGACACAGGCAACGTCGCCCGCCTGTTGCATGCGCTCATGGCGCAGTTGGGGCATGAGCGCTATCACCTGGTCGGTCATGATGTGGGCATGTGGGTGGCGTACGCCCTGGCCAGCGATCAGCCGCAGGCGGTACGCTCGCTGGCGGTGGCCGAGGCGGTGATACCAGGGTTGGCGGCGGCGCCGCCGATCTTCGTCGATCCGCAGGAGAACATCTTCCTCTGGCACTTCCTGTTCAACCAGGTCCGCGACCTGCCGGAGTTCCTGATTGCCGGGCGTGAGGAGGGTTACTTGAATTTCATGTTCGATCGCTGGGCCATCCAGCGCCATGCCGTGGCATCCGATGTCTATATTCGCGCCTATTCGTCACCTGGAGGCATGCGCGGTGGGTTTGCCTACTACCGGGCGATTCCTGAAACCATCCGGCAGAACCGCGAGCGTGCTGCCCGCCCGTTGCGCATGCCGGTGTTGGCGATCGGCGCCGAGCACGCCACTGGCGATGCGCCGTTGCAGACCCTGCAGGGGCATGCGCAGACGGTGCATGGCGTGATCCTGCCAGGCTGCGGGCATTTCGTGATGGAGGAGGCGCCAGACTTGTTCAACGAACACCTGCTGGCATTCCTGCAAGGCCCGGCGGCCAGTCGCTGAGCAAGGCCCCTGTTGCGGTGCTCAGGGCTCCAGCCCGATACCGCGCAGGATGACGCTGGTCACCGTCTGTACCGCGCTTTCGAAGGCCAGGTCGGACAGCGGTTCGCCGCGGTTGAGCAGCGTCACCTGGTAACCGAAATCCGCATAATGCTGGGTCGCCGCCCAGATCATGTACAGCAGCGCCGAAGGCTCCACCGGCAGGATCCGTCGATCTTCCACCCAGCCACGGATCTTGGCTTGCTTGAGCTGCGCCCAGGGCACCAGGGTGTCGTCCAGGGTCGGGCCGAGCACCGGCGCGCCGTGCAGGATTTCTTCGGCCCAGAGCTTCGAGCCCAGCGGCCGTGAGCGCGAATGGCCCATCTTGGCGCGGATGTAGCTGGTCAGCACCACGCGTGGGTCGTCGAAGCGCTCGAAACACAGCGCGTCCTGCTTCCACACATCCAGCAGGTCCTGCAGTACCGCGCGGTACAGCTCGTCCTTGGTGCTGAAGTAGTAGTGCAGGTTGGAGCGCGGCAGCTGCGCCTGCTCGGCGATGTCGCCCATCGAGGTGGCGCCGTAGCCTTTGGCGGCGAACACCTGCTCGGCGGCCTGGAGGATCTTGTCGATGTTGCGCCGACGGATCTCGATCTTGTGGTTGGCCATGGGCTGTCCGTGGTGACCTGAACAGGGCAAGGCTAACAGCTTTGCAAGGCGTGTGGTGAAGGCTTCGCGGCCATCTGTTAACGTGCGCGCATTGCCCTGCCGAGTCCCGCGCCATGCCCTTCGCCGACAACCTGATCGCCTTCACCCTGGCCGCCACCTTGCTGACCCTGACGCCCGGCCTGGACACCGCGCTGATCCTGCGCACTGCCGCCGTGGAAAGCCGCCAGCAGGCACTGCGCGCCGCGCTGGGCATCAATGCCGGCTGCCTGCTGTGGGGCGCGGCGGTGGCCTTCGGCCTGGGCGCGCTGATTGCGGTATCGGAGCTGGCCTACAACCTGCTCAAGTACTGCGGCGCCGCCTACCTGGCCTGGCTTGGGGTGAACATGCTGCTGCGCCCGCGCCAGTCGATGGCCCCGGCTGGCGAGCAGGCGCCCCCCACCGGCAACTGGTTCGTCAAGGGCATGCTGGGCAACCTGCTCAACCCCAAGGTCGGCATCTTTTATGTGTCCTTCCTGCCCCAGTTCATTCCCCAGGGCCAGCCGCTGGTGGCCTGGACGTTCGGCCTGGTGGGTATCCATGTGCTGCTGGGGTTGCTGTGGGCGACCGGCCTGATCGCCGCCACCCGGCCACTGGCCGAGGTGCTGCGCCGCGAACGGGTGATCCGCTGGATGGACCGCTGCACCGGCCTGGTGTTCGTGCTGTTCGCGGCGCGGCTGGCGTTGAGCCGGCGCTAGGTCCTAGACCAGCGGCAGGTAGATGTCGGTCTGCCACTGCGCCTGCGGCGTCTGCGGGTACACGCTCAGGTAGTGGAAGAACAGCGGGTGGTCGCGCAGCTCTTCGCCGCTGGCCGGCAGCCAGTCACGGTAGAGCGGGTAGATGGTCTCGCCGATATGGTCCGGTGAGCCCACATGCCGCACCACGGCGCAGCGCCCGCCGGGGATGACCTGCGTTCGCACACCGAATGGATTGGCGGCCACTTCGGCATCGACCTCGCCGCAGATGGCGAAGCGAAAGTCCTCTGGTGCGGTGGTGTCGGGATTGTTGTAGGGAATGCCGAAGGTGCGCCGGGTGGCCACCGGCGACTCATTGCCATGGGTGCGCCATTGGATGAAACGGCCCACGGTAGCCGGCAGTTGCGCGGGTGGGCCAAGGTGTTCCAGGGCGGCCACCCGGGTTTGCGTGAAATCGACGATACGGACTTGCATGCTGATGCTCCTGGCAAAGTGGGGAATGCGAAATGCCGTGTTCCAGGCGCGCCAGTCCGGCGCCCGGCGAAAGGCGCTCGGCGACAGTGCGAAATCACGTCGGAAGGCACGGGCGAATGCCTCCGGGCTGTCGAAGCCGGCATCCAGCGCCACCTGCAGCACCGCCAGCGCCGGGTCGGCGGCCAGCGCGTGGCCGGCACGGCGCAGGCGCATCAGTTGCACGTAGCGCGCCACCGGCACACCGATATAGGCACTGAACTGGCGGTGAAAGTGGTGCACCGAGAAGTTCGCCACCTGGCTAAGGCGCTCCAGCGACAGGTCGCCGTCGAGGTTGCCCTCGATATGTGCGAGCACGGCGGCGAAGCGTTGGTCGTAGGGGCGGCTGGGCGAGGGGCGGGACATCGGTGAAGGCTCCTGGGGTTACGGGCAGGCACAGGATGCGGCAGGCGGCGCGGGGTACGCCTAGCCGGGTTTGCTCAGGTGGCGCTGACGCGCCACAAGTATGGGTGAGCCTACGATCCCGCCGGTGAGGACGGGCCCGGACTATTGAGCAGGGCGAGCAATGCGCGATTGGCCTGGGTGTCGATGCTCGCACCAGACGTCCAGGCTGTGACCGGCATGTTTGCCAGGATCACGGATAGCCCGCCAGGCCAAGCAGCCCGCCTTTTAACATCGCATCCCTCTGCTACCCTTGCCACTCAGCACCGAAGCTGAAATCAGTCGCTGGCAGTTCAAGCGTTCACCTCCCGGGCTTCGACTTACCCATTTCGTGCGGTATGACCCACCAGGGAGGTGCGAATGCGCACTCGATTTTCCTGCGTCCTGGCCGTAGTGCTGGCGTTGCATAGCGCCCCTACGCTCGCCGAGACGGCGGCCCCCGGCCCGGCGGCGCCCGAGCCCGCCGCTACCAAGCAGGCGGTGTTCACCCAGGAGCAGCTGGACCAGATGCTCGCGCCTATCGCCCTGTACCCCGACCCGCTGCTGGCGCAGGTGCTGATGGCCAGCACCTACCCGGGCGAGGTTGCCGAAGCGGTCAACTGGTCGAAGGCTCACCCGGACGCCAAGGGCGATGACGCGGTCAAGCAGGTGGCCAGCCAGCCCTGGGACCCCAGCGTGCAGGCGCTGGTGGCCTTCCCTCAGGTGCTCGCCACGCTGGGCCAGGACCCGGTCTGGGTGCAGCGCCTGGGCGATGCGTTCCTGGCCCAGCCGGACGACCTGATGAACGGCGTACAGCGCCTGCGCCAGCAGGCCAAGGCCGCCGGCAACCTGCAGAGCAACCAGTACCAGAACGTCACCGTGCAGGCCGCGCCGGCCAGCCAGAGCGCCCCGGCCAGCAATCAGACCATCATCATCCAGCCCGCCGACCCGCAGACGGTCTATGTGCCCACTTACAACCCCACGACTACCTACGGCACCTGGGCCTACCCGGCCTCGCCGCCGGTCTACTATCCGCCGCCGCCGGCCTATTACCCGGGCCAGGCGCTGGTTGCCGGGTTGGCCTTCGGCACCGGGGTGGCGATCGTCGCCTCGCTGTGGGGCGACTGCGACTGGAACAACCATGACGTAGACATCGACGTGAATCGCTACAACAGCATCAACCGCAATAACCAGATCAACAACATCAGCAACAACAAGTGGCAGCACAACCCCGTGCACCGCGACGGCGTGCCGTACCGCGATGCCCGCAACCGCGAGCAATACGGCCGCCAGCTGGACGGCGCGCGCGACCGCGCCGCCTACCGTGGCGACGATGCCCAGCGTGCAAGGGCGCGGCAGAACGCGCTCAGTTCGATGGACCGCCACGGCATCGAGCGGCCCGCCAGCAACAATGTGCAGGCCCGCGAGCGCATGCGTGAGGCACAGACCGAGCGCAACAACAATCCGCGCCTGGCCGAACGCCGGCAGGACGTGCCACGCGCCAACCAGGGCGGGCAGCTCAACCAGCGCCGCCAGAACGAAGGACAGGCCCGTCAGCAGGTGGCGCAACGCCAGAACACCGGTCGCGCCCGCAACAATGCCTTCGATGGCGTGCGCTCGCCGTCGAGCAGCAGCGCCCAGGCCAGCCGCGGGCGCACCAGCCAGGCCTTCGCCCAGCGCGGCAGCGCGCCGCGCGCCAGCGGGCAGCAGGTTTCCCGCCCGAGCTTTTCCGGCGGGGGTCAACGGGGAGGAGGCCGCCGATGAGCGTGCGCATCTTGAGTGCCTGGTGGCTGGCCGCCAGCCTGGCCTGGCCCAGCCTGGCGACGGCCCAGGAAGTGTTCGCCACCCCGCAGGCGGCCGTCGACGCCTTCGTTGCCGCGCTGGGTACCCAGCCACCTGACGAAGCACGTTTCGGCAAGCTGCTCGGCGAGGACTGGCGCACCTACATACCGCGTGGCGGGGTACAACACCGCGACGTCGAGACCTTCCTCGAGCAGTACCGCGCCGAACACCGCATCGAACATACCGGCGAGCGTGGCGCGGTGCTGGCGGTGGGGCACGAGGGCTGGACCCTGCCGATCCCCCTGGCCAAGGGCGCCGAAGGCTGGCGCTTCGACCTCAAGGCAGGCAGCGCCGAGATCCGTGCCCGGCGCATCGGCCGCAACGAACTGGCGGCGCTGCAATCGATGCTGGCCTACCACGACGCGCAGATGGAGTACGCCAGCCAGGACCGCAACGGCAACGGCGCACTGGAGTACGCACGCAAGATCTTCAGCACGCCCGGCGAGCACGATGGCCTGTACTGGGCCGACGAAAGCGATGGCCAGATCAGCCCGCTGGGCCCGTTGTTTGGCCAGGAGGAAGCCGGCGACGACTGGCATGGCTACCACTTCCGCATCCTCGACGCCCAAGGGCCATCGGCCCCCGGTGGCGCCTACGACTACCTGATCGGCGACCGCATGATCCGCGGCTTCGCCCTGGTCGCCTGGCCGGCCCGTTACGACGACAGCGGGGTGATGAGCTTCATGATCAGCCACGACGGCGAAGTGTTCGAAAAGGACTTGGGGCCCGACAGCGAAAAAGTGGCCCGGGCGATGAAAGCGTTCGACCCGGACAGCAGTTGGACGGCGGTGGCGGTGCAGGGCAAGTAGTGGGCTCCCGGTAAGGGTGATCATCCAGCCCGCATCGCTGGCAAACCGGGTTTTGGGGTTCAGGGGAGGGCACACATGCCAAATGACGGCAGCCTGTTGCAGGCGACGGTGGTTTTCCTGCTGGCGGTGGTGCTCCTGGTACCACTGGCCCAGCGCCTGAAACTGGGGGCGGTGCCGGGCTACCTGCTGGCTGGCATTCTCATCGGCCCGTCGGTGATGGGGCTGATCGACAACCCGCACAACGTCGCACGGCTGTCGGAGATGGGCGTGGTGATGCTGTTGTTCGTCATCGGCCTGGAACTCTCGCCACGGCGCTTGTGGACCATGCGTCGGGCACTGTTCGGCATCGGTTCGTTGCAGGTGGGGCTGACCGCGCTGGTGCTCGGGCTGCTGGCCTGGCTGCTGTTCGGCCAGGCCCCGGCCACCGCCGTGGTGCTGGGCCTGGGCTTGGCGCTGTCGTCCACCGCCTTCGGCCTGCAAGTGCTGGCCGAGCGCAAGGAGCTGGGCAAGCCCCATGGCCGCCTCGCGGTGGCCATTCTGCTGTTCCAGGACATCGCGGCCATCCCCCTGATCGCCGTGGTGCCATTGCTCGGTGGCGGCGTCGGGACCGCCGACGAAGGCACCTGGCCGCTGCTGGCGGTGCTGTTGGGTATCGGGGTGGTGGTGATCGCCGGGCGCTACCTGCTGCGCCCGGTGTTCCGCTGGACGGTGGGCAGTGGCCTGCATGAGCTGTCGACCGCCACCGCGCTGCTGCTGGTGCTGGGGACGGCCTGGCTGATGGAGCATGTCGGCGTGTCGATGGCGTTGGGCGCGTTCCTCGCCGGGGTGCTGGTGGCCGAGTCGGAGTTCCGCCACGAGCTGGAGTCGCAGATCGAGCCGCTCAAGGGCCTGTTGCTGGGGTTGTTCTTCGTGGGTGTGGGCATGACCGCCGACCTGCGCCTGCTGGCCGGCATGCCGCTGCAGGTGCTGGGGCTGACCCTGCTGCTGGTGGCGCTCAAGCTGCCGCTGCTGTGGGGCATCAGTCGCCTTTTCGGCGGCCTCGACCGACCCCAGGCGCTATGCCTGGCGGTAGTGCTGGCGTCCGGGGGCGAGTTCGCCTTCGTGGTGTTCAAGCTCGGCTTGCAGCACCAGGTGCTGGAGCAGCGGGTGCACGACCTGCTGGTGCTGGCCATCACCCTGTCGATGGCCCTGGTACCGCTGGTGATGATGGCCCTGGCCCGGCAGTTGCGCCCCGCCGATCAGGCCGACCTGACGCAGGAACCGCCGCAACTGGAAGACGTCCCGCAGGTGGTGATCGCCGGCTTCGGCCGCCTGGGGCGTGCCATCGGGCGCATGCTGCATGCCGAAGGCATTCGCGTGGTGGCCCTGGACGCCACGGCTGAAGCCCTCGCGCGCAAGGCCCGGCCACGCGGCGATGGCCCCACGGTGTTCTACGGCGACCCATCGCGCTCGGAAATCCTGCGCGCGGCGAAGGTCGATCAGGCCGCGCTGGTGATCGTCGCCGCAGACGACGCGCAGAGTAACCAGAAGACCGTCGACGTGCTCGTGCACCTGTACCCCAAGGCCCAGGTGATCGCCGCCGCACGCAATCACCGCGACGTGCTGCGCCTGCTCGACCTGGGGGTCAACCCGGTGCGCGAGACCTTCCATTCCAGCCTCGAGATGGCCCGTCGCGCCTTCATTGCGCTGGGCCGCAGCGAGGCGCAGGCGGCCGCCTGGGTGCAGCGTTATCAGCAGCAGGAGGCGCACTGGCTGCTCGAGCAGCATCGCCAGGGCACGGCGCTGGATGAGGATGGACCACCCGCCACCGACCGAGCCGAACCCCCTGCCGCCACCGTGATTCGACCAGGAGATGAAGGATGATGCCGAGTTTCAAGCTGGACAGCGAACTGTCGCGCGGGATGCTCGATGTGTTGATCAAGGCCGGGCTGGTGGCGGCGCTGGTGCTGTTCGCCTACCGGGTGTTCCAGCCGTTCCTCGACCTGATGCTCTGGGCGGTGATCCTGGCGGTCACTCTGTACCCGCTGCATGGCCGGATCAAACGCCTGACCGGGATGCGCGAAGGCTATGCCGCGACCCTGGTGGTGGTGTTGCTGCTGCTGGTGCTGCTGGTGCCGATCTACCTGGTGGTGGCGTCGATCATCGAGTCGATAGACAGCCTGACGAACCTGGTCAAGAGCGGCGCCTGGCAAGTACCCCCACCCCCGGACTCGGTGGCCGGCTGGCCGCTGATCGGGCCGCGGCTGCACGACGTCTGGCTGGCGGCGTCGCAGAGCCTGAGCAGCGTGCTTGCCAACCAGACGTCCAACCTCAAGAGCGCCGCCCTCGCGGTGCTGGGTGCCGCCGCCAGCGCGGGTGGGGCGTTGCTGATGTTCATCGGCGCGATCATCATCGGCGGGGTGATCATGGCCTTCGGCGAGAGCGGCCAGCGCGCGGCGCTGCGCATTGCCATGCGCGTGTCCGGCGAGGAGCGCGGCAAGCCCATCGCCAGGTTGTGCACGTCGACCATCCGCGCGGTGGCCCAGGGGGTGATCGGCATCGCCTTCATCCAGATGCTGCTGATCGGCGTCGGTTTCGTGGTCAAGGGGGTGCCGGCCGCCGGCATGCTGGCGATCGTCATCCTCATACTGGGCATCGCCCAGGCCCCGGCGACGCTGGTCACCCTGCCGGTGATCGGCTACGTGTTCTACAGCGAGGGCTTCAGCCTGGTGACCATCGTGTTCGCCGTGTACACCTTCGTCGCCGGCCTGGCCGACAACGTGCTCAAGCCGCTGCTGCTGGGCCGTGGGGTGGACGTGCCGATGCCGGTAGTGCTGATCGGCGCCCTGGGCGGGATGGTGGTGCAGGGCATCATCGGCCTGTTCCTCGGCCCGGTGATCCTGGCGGTGACCTACAACCTGTTCTGGCAGTGGGTGGACCAGCAGGTACCCGCCCGGCCCGACGAGCCGGCGGTGTGAGCGGGGGCCTGCCATGCCCGGGTCAGTAAGTCGTTGTGCCTTGAGCCTGCTGGCGCTGCTGGCAGGCTGTACCCAGGTCGGGCCGGACTTCAGCCCGCCGCAGGATCCTTGGCTGGACCGCTGGAGCACACCCTTGCTGAGCCAGGCCACCGCCCCTGGGGGCGACCTGCGCCAGTGGTGGCAACTGTTCGCCGACCCCACCCTCGACGCATTGATCGCCGAAGCCGAGGCGCACAACACCAACCTGCAAGTGGCCGGCCTGCGTATCGCCGAGGCCCGAGCGCAGCTGGCCATCGTGCAGACCGGGCGCTACCCGCAGTTGCAGCAGTTGCGCGCGCAGAGCCTGTACCTCAAGCAGGATCAGTCCGGCACCTCGACCGCGCGCGACTCGGTGTTCTGGCAGTCGAGCCTGGGTTTCGACATCGCCTGGGAGATCGACTTCTGGGGGCGCTTCAGCCGCGCCGTCGAGTCGGCCGACGCGGTGTACTTCGCCTCCCAGGCCAACTACACGGATGCCCTGGTGCTGCTGCGCGCGCAGGTGGCCGACAGCTACTTCGCCCTGCGCACCACCGAGGCGCGGCTGGACATCGCCCGGGACAACGCGCGGCGCCAGGCACGCAGCCTCGAAATCACCGAGCGGCTGTTCCGCCATGGCGAGAACGACGAACTCGACTGGCAGCAGGCACGTACCCAGCTGCTGGCCACCGAGGCCACCATTCCGGAGTTCGAGAATCAGCTCAATGCCTTGCGCAACGTGCTCTGCTCGCTGCTGGGCCGCCCCCCGGGCCTGCTGCCGGAGCTGGACGCCCGGCACGCTCAGTTGCCGCTGCCGGACCGCGCCGTGTTGCAGGCCGTGCCGGCCGAGCTGCTGCGCCGGCGCCCGGACATCCGCGCCGCCGAGCAGGCCGTGGCGGCGCAGTCGGCGCTGGTGGGGGTGGCCGAGGCCGACCTGTACCCACAGTTGAGCCTGCTCGGCAGCATCGGCTGGAGCCTGGCTTCGGCCAGCCATGTGCCTGACAGTTTCGACATCGCTGCCGGCCCTGGGCTGATCTGGAACCCGTTCGACTATGGGCGGCGCAAGAATGCCGTGCGTGTCGAGGACGCCCGCCTGCAGCAGCTGATCACCCTTTACCACCAGCAGGTGCGCGAGGCGGCGCGCGAGGCGGACGACGCCGCCAGCGCCCTGGTGCGGGCGTTGCAGAGCGCGGCCATCCGCGACCGCGCCTCGGCGGCGGCGAGCCGCTCGCTGGACCTGGCCAGCGCGCAGTATCGCGAGGGCTTCGCTGACTTTCAGCGGGTGCTCGACGCCCAGCAACTGCTGTTGCAGCAACAGGATGGCTACCTGGTCAGCCGCGGCAATGCGGTGGGCAGCCTGGTGGCGCTGTACAAGGCGCTCGGCGGTGGCTGGGAGCGCCGTGTGCCGACCATCGACGCGCCGACCCGGCGGCAGATGGAACAACGCACCGATTGGGGCGACCTGCTCGATGAACAAGGTGACGCGCAATGACTGACACAACCACGCCAGCCCCCGACCGCAGCCTGCGCTGGGTCCTGCTGCTGATCGTCATGAGCCTGGCCTGGTACCTGCTCGCCGACCGCTTCACCCCCTACACCCAGCAGGCTCGCCTGCAAGCCTACGTGGTGCCGGTGAGCGCCGAGGTGGCCGGGCAGGTGCGGCGGGTGGCGGTGGGCAACAACCAGGAGGTGCGCCGCGGCGAGCTGCTGTTCGAGCTGGACCCGGAGCAGTACCGCATCGCCCTGAGCCGGGCCCAGGCCGACTACGATGCGGCGCGACGCCAGGTCGGCGCCCACACCGCCGGCATCGATTCGGCCCAGGCCTCGCTGGCCGCGGCCCAGGCCAACGAGCGCAAGGCGCGCCAGGACGCCGAGCGCCTGCGGCGCCTGTACGAGGAGGACCAGGGCACGGTGTCGGTGCGCCGCCTCGAAGGCGCCCAGGCCACCTACGAACAGGCGCGCAGCCAAGTGGCCGCGGCCCGCGCCGAAGTCGAGCGGGCCAGGGAGCAGGAAGGTGGCAGCGATGACGACAACGCCCAGTTGCGCGGTGCCGCCGCCAACCTGGAAAAGGCCCGGCTCGACCTGGCGCGCACCCAGGTGCGCGCCGACTCCGACGGGCGTATCACCGACCTCAAGGTGGACGTGGGGCATTACGTGGGGGCCGGCAGCCCGCTGATGACCCTGGTCGCCACCCACGACCTGTGGATCAGCGCCGACATGACCGAGAACAACCTCGGCCGCCTGCGCAGCGGCACACCCGTGCTGGTGGTGCTCGACAGCCTGCCGGGCGAGGTGCTGCACGGGCGCATCCGCAGCATCGGCCAGGGGGTCAGCAGCGGCCAGGCGCCGCCGCCGGGGCAACTGCCGACGGTGCAGAACAGCCGCGAGTGGCTGCGCTCGGCGCAACGCTTCCCGGTGATCGTCGGGCTCGACCCGGACCAGCAGGTGGACACCACGCAACTGCGCGTCGGCGGCCAAGCCGAGGTGATGGCGCTGCCCGGGGAGGGCAACCCGCTGAACCTGCTCGGGCGGCTGTTCATGTGGTGCATGAGTTGGCTGTCGTATGCCTATTGAACTACGCCGCCGCCGCGCGCTGCGCCTGGCCTGGGGCGCGGCCATGAGCCTGGCGGCGAGTTTCGGCATCGGCTTGCCGGTGCCGGTACTGGCACCCGTGCTGTGCGTGCTGCTGCTGGCGATGCGCAACACCGCGCTATCGCTGCGCATGGCCCCGGTGCTGGCGCTGTTGGTGCTGCTCAGCTGCGGCAGCGGCCTGTTGCTGATCCCGCTGCTGCGCCACGCGCCGCTGAGCGGCGTGCTGCTGGTGGCGGTCGGCCTGCTGCTGGTGTTCCGCTGGGCGCTGCGCGGGGGCAACGGTTTGCTGGCCAACCTGCTGGTCATCGGCCTGACCATGATCGCCGCCGCCGGTACCAGCGATTTCACCCTGGCACTGTCGGTGGTCGAGGCAATGGCCAAGGGCATGTTGCTGGCGGTGCTGTGCACCCTGGTGGCCCACTGGCTGTTCCCGGAGCCGGCCGATGCGCCCGCCGCACCGGTCACACCACGCCTCGACCCGCGCGAGGCCGGCTGGATCGCCTTGCGTGCCACGCTGATCGTGATGCCGGCGTTCTTGCTCGCACTGATTGCCCCGGACCGTTTCATGCCACTGATCATGAAGTCGGTGAGCCTGGGCCAGCAGGCTGGCGAGACCGACGCGCGCCAGGCGGCCCGCGAGCTGGTGGGCTCGACCTTGCTGGCCGGGGTGCTGGCGATTCTGGTGTGGGGCGCGTTGAGCCTGTTCGTGCACCTGTGGATGTTCTTTCTCTGGGTGCTGCTGGCCGCACTGTGGCAGGCGCGGCGCCTGCAACGGCTGGTGGCGAGCCGGCATGCTCCGGCGTTCTGGGTCAGCTGCCTGACCACCATGCTGATCCTGCTTGGCCAGTCGGTGCAGGACAGTGTCGCCGGGCAGGACGTGTACCGGGCGTTCGCCGTGCGTCTGGCGCTGTTCCTGCTGGTATCGCTGTATGCCAGCGCCATGCTGGTGTGGATCGACCGGCGCCGGGTTGCGCTGTAGGCGCTACTCGACGGTGGTCAGCGGTGTTAACCGCGTGTCGAGGTGGGGCGGGTGGCCGTTTCAGTCACCACTTGCTGCTGGTCCGCACGCAGCACGGCAAGCCTGCGTTGTTCGTATTGCTCCTGGCTGAGCCCTTGGCGTTGTAACGCTTCGAGCTGCAACTGGCGCGTTTCGTCGGTGCTGAAGGGGCGCAGTTCGGGGTGGTTGGCGCAACCGCTCAATACGGCGATGGCCAAGGCGGCGAGCAACAGGCGGGGGGTGTTCATCGGGCGCTTTCCATGATCGGTGGATCGATGGAGCGAGCATAGGGCGCACGCCCGATGAGGAGAAATTGCCGCGCTCGATAGTGACTATCGAGCGCGGCAACAGGCGGTCAGAACTTGTAGTTCACGCTGGCTTCGAGGGTACGCGGCGCGCCTGATTGGATGAGGGCCACCAGGTGTCTGGCGGTGTTTTTGCAGGGCCTATGAGATCGAGCGCCGCCCGCGCGGCGCTTCGCGGGTAAACCCGCTCCCACATTCTGTTTCGGGCCAGTCCCTCCTGTGCCATTACCTGGTCCGCCTTGTTGGCACGACGCGGTAGTGAGGTGGGCGCCACCGGCGCATCACCTGACTTAAGACATGCACCAAGGCGGGCAGCGGTACCCTCACAGGCGTAATTGGCCCGAAATAGATGTGGGAGCGGGTTTACCCGCGAAGCGCCGCGCGGGCGGCGCTCGATCTTGAGAGCGCTGCAGATCTATCGCCATGCACCTGGTGCCCCACATACGATCCCAAGGCATGCCGCCCCCGGCTATCCCCTCAACGCGGCATGTACCCCAACTGCCACGCCCGCGGAATAAAGCGGCTCACCAAGGCCAGCACGCAGGCCAGGCCACAGCTTGCAAACAACGCCATCAACCCCAGCCGTTGCTCCAGCCAGGCGCCGATGGCCGCCCCCAGCAGCATCCCGCTCCAGGGCACCAGCTGCACCCGCCAGCCATGCCGCCGCTCGCCCAGCAACCAGCGCCCCAGCCCGCGGCCAAACCGCGATAGCGCGCCGGTGACATAGGTCAGGCCGATCGGCAGGCCATTCACCTGTTCGACCACGGCATTGAGCATGCCCATGGCCAGGATCGCCGCGACCAGCGCCGGGAAGCTCGTCGCCAGCGGCCAGGCGGCGGCAAAGGCAAGCAGGCCGGCGACCACCAGCAACAAGGGTGAGGCTCGCCGGCGAAAGTGCCGGGCCAGCAGCACCCCCAGGGCATTGCCCAGCACGAAACTGAAGATCGCCAGGGCCAGGCGCAGCACCAACGCCAGGTCGGCCTGGCTGATCGCCACCGCCAGGCGTGTGGTATTGCCGCTCATGAACGAGACGAAATCACCCAGCGCCAGCAGGCCGATGGCGTCGGTCATGCCCGCCAGCACCGACAGCCCGGCCACCAGCCCCAGGCCGACGCGGCCGCGCAGCACTTGCAGCCTGGCGCGGCGGGCACTGTGCAGGGAAGAGGCGGTGGGCAGCATGAGGGTATGTCTCCGGCAGTGGGGCCCCGATCTTATACCGGCGCCAAGGCCTTGCGCATGGGCACGCAGGGGAGTTCCAGGCCGCTCGATTTCATAGGCGCTGGAAAAAACCGGCAGGCACCTGGTGGCCCTCACCCAGTATCCCGCCTTGCACCTGGTGGCCATTACCCAATCCTGATTACCCGGGGTCGGCGGTGTGCCGCCCAAGGGCCTGTCTTGGGATCGCATGTGGGCCACCAGGTGAAGGGCGACAGATTTGCAGCGCTCTCAAGATCGAGCGCCGCCCGCGCGGCGCATCGCTGGCAAGCCAGCTCCCACATTTGTTTCGGGCCAATTATGCCTGTGAAGGTACCACTGCCCGCCTTAGTGCATGCCTCAAGTCAGGTGAGGCGCCAGTGGTGCCCACCTCAATACCGAGTCGAACCAACAAGGCGGACAGCGATGAAACAACAGGAGTAACTGGCCCGAAACAGATGTGGGAGCTGGCTTGCCAGCGATGCGCCGCGCGGGCGGCGCTCGATCTTAAGAGCGCTGCAAACCTGTCGACATGCGCCTGGTCGCGCTCAAACGATCCCAAGGCAGGCACGGATGTAGACGGTACGCGGCTATTGCAATGGCGCCAAGGCAAACCGTGCAGTGTGCCTGTGCATTCGGCCGCTGCTGGCGATCCCCGGGCGGCAAGGCCATGCTGCGGGCTCCCCACGGCTGGCCGCGAGGCATGCGATGCAAAAGGAAACGCCGGTAGTCCTGATCAACGGCCTGATTGGCTGCCTGGATCATCCCGCACTTCACGACACCCTGCCTAACCAGGTGATCGCCCCCGACCTGCTTGGCTATGGCACCTTGCAGGACACCGCGCCGAAACTGATCGATATTGCCGCCCAGGTCGAGCACCTGCACCGCCAATTGCAGGCGCGCAACGTGGCGCGGGCGCATCTGGTCGGGCATTCGGTGGGCGGGGTGGTGGCGCTGATGTTCGCCCACCGCTACCCGCAACAGGTGGCCAGCGTGACCAGTGTCGAAGGCAACTTCACCTTGCACGATGCGTTCTGGTCGGCAGCGGTGGCGCGCATGGACCGCGAAGCGGTCGAACAGCTGCTGGCAAGCTATCGGGCTGATCCCGGCGCGTGGCTGGCGCGGGCCGGGGTCGGGCCCGATGCGCGGCGGCTGGCCCTGGCACAGCGCTGGCTGGCCCATCAGCCGGCCGCCACGTTGCAGGCCATGGCCGCTTCGGTGGTCGCGGTCACTGGCGCGGCCCGCTACCCGCAACAGCTGCAGGCGGTGTTTGCGGCAACGCCGGTGCACCTGCTGGCCGGCGAGCACTCACGCGCTGGCTGGGACGTGCCCCACTGGGCCGAGCGGGCGGCGGCAAGCTTTACCGAGCTTGCGGGGGTGGGCCACCTGATGATGCTCGAAGACCCGCAAGGCTTTGCCAGTGCCATCGCCCGCCTGCTCGGCTGAGGGCCACCCTCAGAACGAGCCGGTGTGGACTTCGCCGCTGCGCACGTAATGGGCGAGCAGCACGCCCTTGGGGGTGGTGGCCGATTCCACCAGTTCGAAGGCAGCCGCTTGCGCATCCTCACCGAACAGCCGCTTGCCATGGCCGAGCAGCAGCGGGTGGATCAGCAGCCTCAGCTCATCCACCAGGCCTGCGGCCAGTAGCTGGCGCACCAGTTCGCCGCTGCCCTGGGTCAGGAGCACGTCGCCGTCCTGTTGCTTGAGCGCGCGAACCGCGCCGGTCACATCCGCGCCCAAACCATGGCTGTTGTACCAGTGGAGTGAGCCGGGATGGTGGGTGGCAACGTGCTTGGGCACGCGATTGAACAGGTCGGCCAGCGAGCGATCGTCCGCTTGATGCTCAACGTGCGGCCAGTACCCGGCGAAGATGTCGTAGGTGCGCCGTCCCAATAGCAGCTCGAACGGCTGGCTGAACAGCGTCTGCATGGCCTGGCCGAAGGCTTCGTCGGCCAGCGGCGGGATCCAGCCGCCGTGGGTGAAGCCGCCGCTTTCGTCTTCCTGTGGGCCGCCGGGGGCTTGCATGACGCCGTCGAGGGTGATGAAGGCGGCGACGATAAGCTTGCGCATGGGGTGTTCCTCTTCAGGTTGCTGTTCGAGGGGTAGTCGAACGGGGCTGGCTGAAATCGACAGGAACGAAACAACATGGGCGACGCGTTTGCAGGTTCAATCGCCGGCAGGCCGGCGATTGCGCTGGTGCGGGCGGGCCTGGTCTACAGCCAGTACGTCACCGCCCACCAGCCCAGCCCACCCATGACCACGGTGTAGGGCAGCGCCATCCACACCATGCGCCCGTAGGACAGGCGAATCAGCGGCGCGATCGCTGAAGTCAGCAGGAACAAGAATGCCGCCTGCCCATTGGGCGTCGCCACGCTGGGCAGGTTGGTGCCGGTATTGATCGCCACTGCCAGGGTCTCGAAGTGCTCGCGGCTCATGGCGCCGCTGACGAACGCCTGCTTGACCTCGGTGATGTAGATGGTGGCGACGAACACGTTGTCGCTGATGGCCGAGAGCAGGCCGTTGGCCAGGTACAGCATGCCCGGCTGCTGCTCGGTCGGTAGCGCCAGCACCCAGGCGATCAGCGGGTTGAACAGCTGCTGCTGGTGGATCACCGCCACCACCGCGAAGAACACCACCAGCAGCGCGGTGAACGGCATGGCGTCCTGGAACGCGCGGCCCAGGCGGTGCTCGTCGGTGATGCCGGTGAACGCAGTGATCAGCACGATCACCAGCAGGCCGATCAACCCCACCTCGGCGATGTGCAGGCCCAGGCAGACGATCAGGATTAGCGCCGCCAGCCCTTGCACCACCAGGGCGATGCGTTGCGCCGGGGTGCGTGCGGCGTCGTCTTCGGCGGCGTAGGCGGCCAGTACCTGGCGCACGCGCTCGGGCATCAGGGTGCCGTAGCCGAACAGGCGCAGCTTCTCCAGCAGCACGCAGGTGACCAGGCCTGCGGCCAGTACCGGCATCGACACCGGCGCGACCTTGAAGAAGAAGTCGGCGAAGTGCCAGCCCATCTCATGGCCGATCAGCAGGTTCTGCGGCTCGCCCACCAGGGTGCACACGCCGCCCAGCGCGGTGCCCACCGCGCCATGCATCAGCAGGCTGCGCAGGAAGGCGCGGAACTGGTCGAGGTCGTCGCGGTGCAGCTGTTCGACCTGGTGATCGCTGTCCAGTGCCGACTCCTCGCGGGGGTTGGTGCCGGAGGCGACCCGGTGGTAGACCGCGTAGAAACCCACGGCGGCGCTGATGATCACCGCGGTCACGGTCAGCGCGTCGAGGAACGCCGAAAGGAACGCCGACAGCACGCAGAACAGCAGGGCCAGCACGGCCTTGCTGCGCACCCCCAGCAGAATCCTGGAGAACAGGTACAGCAGCAGCTCTTTCATGAAGTGGATGCCGGCGACCATGAACATCAGCAGCAGGATCACCGGAAAGTTGTGCTGCAGCTCTTCATACAGCGCTTCGGGCGTGGCCATGCGCAGCAGCAGCGCTTCGACCAGCAACAGGCCGCCGGGCATCAGCGGGTAGCACTTGAGCGCCATGCCCAGGGTGAAAATGAACTGCAGCACCAGCGCCCACCCCGTGACCACCGGGCCGAGGGTTGCCAGCAGCAGCGGGTTGAGCAGCAGGAACAGGCAGATGACCGCCTTGTACCAGCGCGGCGACTGGCCCAGGAAACTGTGGGCGAGGGCGCTGGGCAGGGATTGCGACATGAATTTGTATCCTTTTGATTCAGCAGTGGCGCACGGTGCCGGATCGGGCCCCGCGGTGCAAGGCGTGCAGTCCCGCTTTTGGCACAAGTGCGGCCTTGTGGGTGCGCTAAGATCCTGCGCGTGAACCCTTTCCCCACAGGAGTGCCGTCCGTGACCGAATACACCGCATTCAAGGTTGAACTGACCGACAACATTGCCCATGTGCAGATCAACCGCCCGGACAAGATCAACGCGATGAATGCCGCCTTCTGGGAGGAGATCGTCGACATCTTCCAGTGGATCGACGATACCGACGCGGTGCGCGTCGTGGTGATCAGCGGCGCCGGCAAGCATTTCTCCTCGGGCATCGACCTGATGATGCTGGCCTCGCTGGCCGGCCAGCTGGGCAAGGACGTCGGCCGCAACGCCCGCCTGCTGCGCCGCACCATCCTGCGCCTGCAAAGCTCGTTCAACGCCGTGGACAACTGCCGCAAGCCGGTGCTGGCGGCGATCCAGGGTTATTGCATCGGGGGCGCCATCGACCTGGTCTCGGCCTGCGACATGCGCTACTGCGCCAGCGATGCACAGTTCTCGATCAAGGAAATCGACATGGGCATGGCCGCCGATGTCGGCACCCTGCAACGTTTGCCGCGTATCATCGGCGACGGCATCATGCGCGAGCTGGCCTTTACCGGGCGGATGGTCGATGCCGAAGAGGCGCTGCGCATCGGCCTGGTCAACCGGGTTTATGCCGACCAGGCGGCATTGCTCGACGGAGTCTTTGCCATCGCCCGCGAGATTGCCGCAAAATCGCCGATCGCGGTGGCCGGCACCAAGGAGCTGATCAGCTACATGCGTGACCATCGCGTCGACGATGGCCTGGAGTACATTGCCACCTGGAACGCCGCCATGTTGCAGTCCGAAGACCTGCGCGTGGCGGTGGCCGCCCACATGAGCAAACAGCAACCGACGTTCGCCGACTGACCCCGTTGGCGGGCGCCTTCAAGGGACCGCAACGATGTCAGCACGCTGGACAACCGCAGTACTCGACCCGCAGATCACCGGGGGGCTGGCCGTCGCCCGCAGCCCGGAAGGGTTCCTGGTGGACGCCAACGGCGCGCTGTTCCCCCGCGACTGGCTCAAGCGTCAGGCACTGGACGTGCTGTGCGAGCACGGCATCGGCCACTTCGACGGCCAGCCGGTGTTCCTGCTTGAACTGCGCAGCGCCGGCGAGGTGCCTGGCTGCACCTGGCAGGGCCTGCGCCGGTTCATGCTCGAAGGCGACTTCGACACCTACAAGGTGCTGGGCTACGCCGCGCAGATCGGCACCTGGGCCCGCGAACACCGTTTCTGCGGCAGTTGCGGCCAGGCGATGGCGCAGATCCACTGGGAGCGGGCGATGTACTGCCAGCCCTGCGACCTGCGCAGCTACCCGCGCATTTCACCGAGCATGATCGTGCTGGTCACCCGTGGCGACGAGGTGCTGCTGGCGCGTTCACCGCGTTTCGTGACGGGCGTTTACAGCACCCTGGCCGGTTTTGCCGAGCCGGGCGAGTCGGCCGAGGACTGCCTGGTGCGCGAGGTGCGTGAAGAGGTGGCGGTGGAAGTGAAGAACATCCAGTACGTCGGCAGCCAATGCTGGCCGTTCCCGCACTCGATGATGCTGGGTTTCCATGCCGAGTACGCCGGTGGCGAGATCGTCATGCAGCCGGACGAGATCGAGGATGCGCAGTGGTTCAATGTGCATGAGCTGCCGCCGCTGCCGGCCGGGCGTTCCATCGCCCGCTACCTGATCGACCTGTATGTGGCGCGGCGCTTAGGCCTGGCCGAACCAGTGCTGCCACGCTAGGCGTACGGTCAACGCCAGCACCACGGCGATGAACACCGGGCGGATGAACTTGCTGCCGCCGCTGATCGCCGTGCGTGCGCCGAAGAACGCGCCGACCATCACCGACAGGCCCATGCACAGGCCGACGATGTAGTCCACCTGCCCGGAAATGATGAACACCGTCAGCGCCGCGATGTTGCTGACGAAGTTCATGCTGCGTGCCACGCCGCTGGCGCGGACCAGGTCGATGGGGTAGAGCAGCAGCGTGCTGACGGTCCAGAACGCGCCAGTGCCGGGGCCGGCGACGCCGTCGTAGAAGCCCAGGGTGAAGCCCTGGGGGAACTGCCATTTCTTCTTGATCGGCGCATCGGCGTCCAGCGGCGCCTTGGGCGTGCCGCCGAACAGCAGGTAGACGCCGCAGGCGAAGACGATCACCGGCAGCATCTTGTTCAGCCATTCGGCCGGCATGTAATGCGCCACCACCGCACCCAGCAGCGCGCCTGCCAGGGTGCCGGCTATCGCCTGGCGCCACTGCGCCGGGTGGAACAGCTTGCGCCGGTAGTAGGTGATGCTGGCCGTGGCCGCGCCGAAGGTGGAACTGAGCTTGTTGGTGCCCAGCACCAGGTGCGGTGGCATGCCGGCGGTGAGCAGCGCCGGGGTGGTCAGCAGGCCGCCGCCACCGGCGATGGCATCGATGAAACCGGCGACGAAGGCGACCAGGGCGAGGATCAGTAGGGTTAGCGGTTCTACGGTGAGTTCGAAGGGCATGGGGGTCGGCAGGCTGGAAGGCAGGGGGTGCGGCAAACTGCCGCGCTAGAGGGGTGACATGGTAAGCCGCCAAGTATGTGTTGTCAGCACTTACGCCATCGCGGGGCAAGCCCGCTCCCACAGGTGCAGGGCCTGTGGGAGCGGGCTTGCCCCGCGATTGTTTTTACAGGAACCAGCGATACTCCCGCGCACTGACCTCTTGCATGAACGCCAGATGGTCTTGGCGTTTGTTCTCGCAATACACCATCACGAACTCCGCCCCCAGCCCTTCATTCACCGCCGGGTGCCCGCGCATGGCTGCCACCGCGCCGAGCATGTCCTTGGGGAAATCGATGCCGCTGCTGCGGTCGTCGTTCAGCGGCGCAATCGGCTCTTGCCCTGCATCGAGGCCGTGCTCCATACCGCACAGGATTGCCGCCAGCACCAGGTACGGGTTGGCATCCGCCCCCGCCAGGCGATGCTCGATACGCAGGTTGCGTGGGTCCGACTCGGGGATGCGGATGCACGCGTCACGGTCTTCGAAGCCCCAGCTGGCGCGGCTGGCGGCATTGACCATGGCGCCGTAGCGGCGGAACGCGTTGTGGTTGGCGGCAAAGATCGGCATGCAGTGCGGCAGCAGCTCCAGGCAGCCGGCCACGGCGTGGCGCAAGGGGCGTTGCTCGTTGGCCGCGAGCAGGTTGTTGCCTTGCGGGTCGTAAAGACTGACGTGCACATGCATGCCACTGCCCGGCGCCTGCAGGTACGGCTTGCTCATGAACGAGGCGCGCAGCCCGTGCTTGAGTGCCACGCCGCGGGTGCTGCGGCAGAACAGCGCCGCCCAGTCGGCGGCGCGCAGGCCGTCGTCGCAGTGGCCGAAGTTGATCTCGAACTGGCCAGGGCCCAGCTCGGCGGTGATGACGTTGGCGTCCACCCCTTGGGCGTTGGCGGTCTCGACCATGTCGCGCAGCACGTCGGAGAAACGCGAGAGGCGCTCGATATGCATGTTCGGCTGGTCGTCGGCGTCGGTGCTGAACGGGTCGTGGGGGAACTGCGGCAGGCCTTCCTTGAGCGCCCGGTCGAACAGGTAGAACTCCAGCTCGAACGCCACCACCGGGCGGATGCCGCGACGCTCCAGGCGCTGCAGCACGCGGGCGAGCACTTCGCGCGGTTCGAATTCGATGGGCGCGGCGGTGCCGTCGGAGGTGATCAGCATCTGCCCCAGCGGCTCGCGCTCCCAGCTCACCGGCTTTAGGGTGCCGGGCACCAGGCGCCGTGGGGCGTCGGGGTCGCCGTCGTTGAAGCAGTAGTCGCCAATCGGGAACAGCCCGCCTTGCACGCCCAGCAGTACGCAGTTCTGCGGCAGCTTCAGCGGGCTGCCGGCGGCGACCTTTTCCAGCATGTCGATGGGGTAGCGCTTGCCGTAGAAGTGCCCGGGGATGTCCAGGCTGATCAGGTCGACGTAGCGCACCTGCGGGTGTTGGGCGCGGAAGGCGCGGACTTCGCTGAGCAGGTCGGGCATTGTTTTTGTAGTTGTCATGGTCATGCTCTTAACGGAAGACCCAGAGGACCCGGGTCGGCTCGGTGGTGAGGTTGGCGTAGCGGAACTGGCTGTGCGGCGGCAGCTGGAAGCTGTCGTTGGGGTACAGGGTGACGGCCTCGGCAACGCCTTCGAGCCACAGCGTCAGCTCGCCTTCGAGGACGAAGCCGCCCTGTTCCGAGCTGTCGTCCAGGTGCCCATCGCCACTGCTGGCGCCGGGCGCCAGGTGGCTTTCGAGCATGGCGAAGCGGCCATTGAGGGTGGGCGAGACCAGCACGTCGGTGACGCCGGCGGCGTAATACAGGGTGCGCCGTTCGCCGGGGCGGGTGACCCAGTCGATCTCCCGCGGCGGCACGGCCTGGTAGAAGTAGGTGGTCGGCACCTGCAGGGCTTCGCTGATGGCGGTGAGGTCGGCCACGGTCGGGCGCGACAGGCCGCGCTCCACTTGCGAGAGGAAGCCCAGCGAGCGGTTGACCCGACCGGCCAGCTCGTCCAGCGTCAGGCCACGGTGCTTGCGCAGGTCGCGCACCAGCCGCGCCAGGGCTTGGCTGTCGTCGGTCAACTCAGACATGGTCGCGCATCCTGTACCAGGCCTTGGCCGCGGCCTCCAGTGGCGCAGCCAGGAGGTCGCCGCCGGGGAAGCGGCCGTTGTCGATGCCCTGGTACAGCGCCAGCAGATCGTCGTCGCCGAGGATCGCGTCGCTGACCGCCCGCGCCCCGGCCAGGGTCGGCAGCACACCGTGCCCGGAGAAGCCTTGCAGCCAGTAGCGCTGGCCTTGGCGACCGATGTCCGGGGTGCGCTGGATGCTGCAGTCGATATGGCCGCCCCAGGCATGTTCGATGGCCACCCCGCGCAGTTGCGGGAACACCCGTTCCAGGTAGGGGCGGGTGGCTGCGGCGACATCCTTGGGGATGCCGCCCAGGTAGGTGCAGCCACCGCCGAACAGCAGGCGGTGGTCGGGGGTGAGGCGGAAGTAGTCGGGGACGAACTGGTTGTCGATCACGCAGCTGTTGCGCGGCAGCAGCGAGGCGGCGAAGTCGGCGTCCAGCGGCGCGGTGGCCACCTGGTAGGAGCCCACCGGCAGCAGGCGCCGCGCCAGGTTGCGGTCGAGGCGGTCGATGTAGGCGTTGCAGGCCAGCACCAGCACACTGCTGCGCACTTCGCCCTTGTCGGTGCGGGCGACGAAGCCTTCGGCCGTTTCCTGATAATCGAGCACCTGGCTCTGTTCGAAGATGCGCCCGCCGGCCTGTTCAATCGTGGCGGCCAGGCCCTGGGCCAGTTTCAGCGGGTTGAGGTGGGCGCCGTTGGGGTCCAGCAGGGCGGCCTGGTAGCGTGGGCTGTCGATCCACTCGGGCAACTCGTCGCGGCTGATCAGGCGCAGGCAGTCGTAGCCGAATTTCTGTGCCGCGTCGCGTTGCGCTTCCTCCAGCAGCTTTACCCGCCTGGGCAGCACCGCAGTCCACAGGCTGCCGAGGCGGTAGTCGATGTCGAAGCCGTGGCGCGCCGGCAACTCGCCCATCTCGCGGGAGGCCCAGCACATGCTGTCCCACAGGCGCCGACTGCGCTCCAGGCCCAGGGCCTTTTCCAGCGGTGGCATGTCGCAGGACCAGCCCGGCAGGGCCTGGCCGCCATTGCGCCCGGAGGCGGCCCAGGCGACGCGGCTGGCTTCGAGCAGGGTTACGCGTTTGCCGGCCAGGGCCAGGCGCAGGGCAGTGTGCAGGCCGCTGAAACCGGCGCCGATGATGAGGATATCGGTGTCGTGCTGGCCTTGCAGGGTAGGGCGCAGGGGGATGGCGCTGGGGTAGGTCTGGGCGTAGTAGCTGGCGACGTGCTGGGCGGATTGCTTGAACATGCCGGTGCCTCGTGAAATTTGTTTTGATTATTTTCATGAAAAAATAGCAGATAAATTTCATTGCGCCAGCGGGACGGTGTTGACGATATGATCCAGGGACCGCGTTGCGGTCCTTTCGTGGTACAGAGGAATGCGTACTCCTGTAGGAGCGGCCTTGTGCCGCGAAAGGGCTGCGCAGCAGCCCCAATGACAAATACAAGGCTTACGCCCATGCGCCGCCTACCCTCGCTAACCGCCCTGCGCACCTTCGAATGCGCCGCCCGCCATGGCCACTTCGGCCGCGCCGCCGCCGAGCTGTGCGTCACCGACAGCGCCGTCAGCCACCAGATCCGCCAACTGGAAGAACAACTCGGCGTCGCCCTGTTCGAGCGGGTCGGCCGTCAGGTGCGCCCGAGCGCCGAGGCCGAGCGCCTGCTGCACCACCTGCAGCAAGCCTTCGAACTGATCGGCAAGGCCTGCGACGAACTGCGCGACCCGGCCTCGCAGGCCGTGCTGCGGGTGGCGGTAACGGCGGAGCTGGCGCAGAAGTGGCTGGTGGCGAGGCTGGCCGACTTCAGCAGCCGCTACCCGCACATCACCCTGCACCTGCACGACCAGCCGATCGACGCCGGCGCCCCGGCGCTGGACGTCGACCTGGCCATCACCTACGGCACCAGCACCCTGGATGCCAGCACCCACTTCGTGCGGCCCTTGCCGCTGCTGCAGTTCTTCCCGGTGTGCAGCCCGGGCCTGTTCAACCAGGGCGGGCTCAAGCGCCCGCGCGACCTGGTGCGCCATTGCCTGTTGCACGACGATCAGGATGGCCGTACCTGGACCACCTGGCTGGCCACCCACGCCGAAGACGCCTTGCCCACCCGGCAGCTGTATTTCCCCCACGCCGCCCTGGCGCTGGAGGCGGCGTTGCTGGGGCAGGGCGTGGCCATGGGCGATAACCTCACCTGCCAGGCCGACCTGCAAAGTGGCCGCCTGGTGCGCCCGTTCAGCGCCAGCGTCACCGCCCAGGGGCAGTACGCGCTGGTGTGCGAGCGCCTGCGCCTGGAGCGCGGCGCAGTGGCGCAATTCATCGAATGGTTCATCGAACAGCTGGGCGATAGTTGAATTCAATTCAGCTATCGCTGAGTTTTCATCGTTGGAAGGCAAAAGCGCCGCGGCGTAGCGTGCAGTCATCACTCACCGATACCGAGGTTGACCCATGGCACGTTCGCTCACCACCACCCCCAAGGCCGATGGTTTCCGCTTGCCCGGCGAATTCGAAGCCAAGGCCGGCTGCTGGCTCGGTTGGCCGGAGCGCCCGGATGTGTGGCGCAATGGCGGCAAACCGGCACAGAAAGTCTGGGTCGAGATCGTCACCGCCATCGCCAGCAGCGAGCCGGTGACGGTCTGTGCCTCCGCCGCCCAGTACGCCAACGCCCGCAACCTGCTGCCGGCCCATGTGCGGGTGGTGGAGATGACGTGCAACGACACCTGGTTTCGCGACAGCGGGCCGTGCTTCGTGGTCAACGATCAAAGCGGCGAGGTGCGCGGCGTGGACTTCGAGTTTAATGCCTACGGCGGCCTCGACGGCGGCCTCTATTACCCTTGGGACAAGGATGACCAGATCGCCCGCAAGATCCTCGAGATCGAAAACCTCGACCGCTACCGCGCGCCTTTGATCGCCGAGCTGGGCGGTATCCAGAGCGACGGTGAAGGCAGCCTGCTGACCACCGAGCAGTGCCTGCTCAACCGCAACCGTAACGCCCACCTGGGCAAAGACGAGGTGACCCGCCGGCTGCAGGACTACCTCGGCGCCGAGCAGGTGATCTGGCTGCCGCGCGGGTGCAAGTTCGACGAAACCGACGGCCATGTCGACGACCTGGCCTGCTTCGTGCGCCCAGGCGAAGTGGTGCTGCAATGGACCGACAACCGCGACGACCCGCAGTGGGAGATCTACCAGGAGGCCTATGACATCCTGCGCAGCACCCGCGACAGCCGTGGCCGCGCGCTCAAGGTGCACAAGCTGCCGCAGCCCGAAGTGCTGCGCTGGACGGCTGAAGAGGCGGCGGGCCTGGACCATGTCGAGGGCACCCATGTGCGCCAGGCGGGCACGCAGATCTGCGCTTCCTACATCAACTACTACGCCGGCAACTCGGCGATCGTCGTGCCGCTGTTCGGCGACCGCAACGACAGCATCGCCCAGGCCACCCTGGCCGAGCTGTTCCCCGGCCACCGCATCATCGGCATCGACAACAGCCGCGAGATCCTGCTCGGTGGCGGCAACGTCGCCTGCATCACCATGCCGCAATACGCCGGGGGCCGCCGCTGATGAACCGCCTGGCCCTCGCACTCGCCTTGGGCTGCATGGTGTCGGCGGCCACGGCCGCCGATGCCGACAAGCCCACGGTCAATTTGTACATCTGGGGCGAGTACCTGGCCCCGGACACCTTGGCCAACTTCGAGAAGGAAACCGGCATCCGCGTGGTGGCCGACCATTTCGATTCGCTGGAAACCGCCGAGACCAAGCTGCTCACCGGCGGCAGCGGCTACGACCTGGTGCTTAGCGCCGGCCAGCACCTGAGCCGGGCCATCGCCAGCGGCGCGCTGCAGCCGCTGGACAAGTCGCGCTTGCCGCACCTGCAAGGGGTAGGGGAGGCGTTTCTCGAACACATGGCGGTGTTCGACCCAGGCAACCGTTACGCCGGCACCTACGCCTGGGGCACCACCGGCGTGGGTTTCCAGCAGCAGGCGGTGGCCGCGCGGCTGGCCGACGCGCCCAAGGACAGCTGGGCGATGCTGTTCGACCCGCAGGTGGTGGCGAAATTCGCCGATTGCGGGGTCAGCCTGCTCAACGATCCCAACGAAGTGTTCGCCGCAGTGATGCGCTACATGGGCCTGGACATCAACCAGCAGCGGCTGGAGGACCTCCGGGCCGCCGAGGCGCAGCTGCGCAAGGTGCGCCCGTACATCCGCTATTTTGATAACGACCGCAACATCAATGACCTGGCCAATGGCGAGACCTGCGTGGCGATGTCGTGGAACGGTAACGTGGCCATTGCCCAGGCCCAGGCGCAGCAGGCCGGCAAACCGTTCGGCCTGGACTACAGCATCCCCCGCGAGGGCACGTTGATCTGGCTCGATGCCTTGGTGGTGCCCAAGGACGCACCGCATCCGCAAGCGGCCTGGGCCTTGATGGACTACCTGATGCGCCCGGAGGTGATTGCGCCGATCACCGATACCATCCACTACGCCAACGCCATCACGGCGGCCGACAATCTGGTGGATGCGCAGATCCGCAATGCCCCGGGTACTTACCCGCCGGCTGCGGTTCGGGCGCGGCTGTACAGCAAGAACGACAACGACAAGGCGTTCAACCGGGAGCTGACCCGGGCGTTCAGTCGTTTGAAGAGCGGCACCTGAACCTCAGTGCGCCCCCGCATGCCGCCGTGCACGGCGTGTTTGCTGGGGTTTGGCCAGGGGCGGCGTGGGCAGGTGATGGGGATGGGAGTGCCGCCGCACGATGCGCAGCACGCCCCAGAGCATGGCCGCCGCAACGCTGAGCCACATGCCGACCAACATGAGGATTGCCATGGACAGGGTCATGATTGCCTCCTTCTTCGTGACGGGCACTGCGTCATCCCGGACACAGTTGATAGTCTAGCCCGGCGCTTGTGACGTTCCATTGACCGAAGGTCTAGTGCTTGGGCCGTTTGGTTCCAAGCACGGCCCGGGCTATACCCGGGCGCGGTGGCGGCCTATGATCGGTGGCCATGGCCGGGCGGCATCCGCCTGGCGTCGGAACAAGCGAGTGCCCATGTTGCAAGACCTTCCCAAGTCCCGGGGTTCGAGCCCCCGTCGTCTGCTTGCCGCCTGCCTGGTGGCCGCTGCCTTGGCCGGCTGCGCCAGCACACCCCCGGCGGCGCTCAAGAGCCTGCCGCAGCGGGTCGAGATCAGCAGCGTGCCGTTCTACCGTGGCAATGCCAACCACAGCGGATCGATGGCCTTGGCGGCGGTGCTGTCGGCCAAGGGCGCGCCGATCACCCCGGGCTTGCTGGACAAGCCGCTGGGCCTGCCTGGGGCCGCCGAGTCGCTGGACAGCGCGATCCCCAAGGTAGCGCGTGAATACGGCATGCTCGTGTACCCGCTGGACAAGCGGCTTGACGCCTTGCTGGCGCAAGTGGCCGCCGGTTACCCGGTGCTGCTGCGTTTTCAGGAAGGTTCGGCCTTGTGGAGTGAGCCACGCTACGCCGTGCTGATCGGTTATGACCGCTACAAGCAGCGGGTATTGCTGCGCGCAGGCATGCACCGGCGGCAGTTGATGAGCTTCGACAGTTTCGAGTCGGCGTGGGCCAAGGAGGGCAGTTGGGCGGTGCTGGTGCAGTCGCCTCGGCAGTTGCCGGCCCAGGTGGATCGCCAGCGCTGGTTGCAGGCGGCGGATGAGCTTGCGCGCTCGGGCCAGGAGATTGCGGCGAAGCAGGCGGTCAATAGCCTGGGACATTGAGGGGAAAAATCGCGGGGCAAGCCCGCTCCCACGTTGATGGCGTGGGAGCGGGCTTGCCCCGCGATAGTTTGGTGCTTTTGGCCTGTCAGAAGCCCAGACGGTCACGCAGGCTGTAGTACCAGGCCCCGAGGGCGCTGAACGGCACGCGCAGCATCTGGCCACCCGGGAACGGGTAGTGCGGCAGGCCGGCGAACGCATCGAAGCGCTCGGCCTGGCCGCGCAGGGCCTCGGCCAGCACCTTGCCCGCCAGGTGGGTGTAGGTCACGCCGTGGCCCGAGCAGCCTTGCGAGTAGTAGATGTTGTCGCCAATGCGACCCACCTGCGGCAGGCGCGACAGGGTCAGCAGGAAGTTGCCGGTCCAGGCGAAGTCGATCTTCACGTCCTTGAGCTGCGGGAAGGCCTTGAGCATTTTCGGGCGGATGATCGCCTCGATGTTGGCCGGGTCGCGCGCGCCGTACACCACGCCGCCGCCGAAGATCAGGCGCTTGTCGCCGGTCAGGCGATAGTAGTCGAGCAGGTAGTTGCAGTCCTCGACGCAGTAGTCCTGCGGCAGCAGGGTGCGGGCCAGTTCCTCGCCCAGCGGCTCGGTGGTGATCACCTGAGTGCCGCACGGCATGGACTTGGCGGCCAGTTCCGGCACCAGGTTGCCCAGGTAGGCGTTGCCGGCGACGATGATGAACTTGGCGCGGACCTTGCCCTGCGGGGTGTGCACCACCGGGTTGGCGCCACGCTCGATGCGGATGGCCGGGGTTTGCTCATAGATGATGCCGCCCAGCGACTCGACCGCCGCGGCTTCGCCCAGGGCCAGGTTGAGCGGGTGGATATGGCCGCCGCTCATGTCGAGCATGCCGCCGACATAGCTGTCGCAGGCGACCACTTCACGGATGCGCTTCTGGTCCATCAGTTCCAGCTGGGTGTGGCCGAAGCGTTCCCACAGGCGTTTTTGCGATTCCAGGTGGCCCATCTGCTTGCTGGTCAGCGCGGCGAACACGCCGCCGTCCTTCAGGTCGCACTGGATGTTGTACTTGGCCACGCGCTCACGGATGATGCGCCCGCCCTCGAAGGCCATCTTGCCCAGCAGTTGTGCTTCTTTAGGGCCGACGGTGCGTTCGATCACGTCGATGTCGCGGCTGTAGCTGTTGACGATCTGGCCGCCGTTGCGGCCCGAAGCGCCGAAACCGACCTTGGCGGCCTCGACGATGCTCACCTTGAAGCCGTTCTCCAGCAGGAACAGGGCGCTGGACAGGCCGGTGTAGCCGGCACCGATGATGCACACATCGGTTTCCACCTCACCCTGCAGCGCCGGACGTGGCGGCACCGGGTTAGCCGAGGCGGCGTAGTAGGACTGGGGGTAGGGGGTAGTGGCCATGCTCGAGGAACCTCGTGTTTTATATTTTTAACGAATGTACCGATGCTATCAATAATAATAAACACCCGCTAGTCGTCCGGTGAAAATCCTTTACGCCGACCCTGCCGCTATCCTTTTTCAAATATTTTTAAGATTCAGTAGCTTAGCGTGAAAAAAAGCGTTGACAGCGATTTTGTAACGCGTAGAATGCGCCCCACACGACAGGCGCATAGCTCAGTTGGTTAGAGCACCACCTTGACATGGTGGGGGTCGTTGGTTCGAGTCCAATTGTGCCTACCAAACAAAAGCCCCGGGTTACCGGGCATCGAAAAGGGCGATCCGAGAGGGTCGCCCTTTTTGTTTGTACAAGATTCTTGCCTCTGCACTTCGGCACGGGAACGGCGGCTCCCGCGCCAGCCCCGAAGTTAACCCCTGCTGCCTTTACCGCCAGGCACATGCAGATAGGCCATCACGCTCTCGGTCAGTTCGGTCGCCAGCTTCACCGCCTCCTTGTTGCGTGCCATGACTCCAGCCACCAACCCTTCGATCAACGCCAGCACGGCGATGTTGGAGCTGGTCAGCACCGGATGGTCGGCGGGCGCGAACAGCACATGGTGGGCAATGGCGGTCAGCGGCGAGGCCGGTGAGTCGGTGATCGCCAGTACCGTGGCGTTGCGCTCGCGGGCATAGCGCGACAGTTGCAGCGTGTCCTGGGAATAGCGCGGCAGAGCGATCGCCAGCAGCACGTCCTGCTCGTCGATCACCGCCAGCCTGTAGGCTGCGTTCTCGTTGCCACCTTCCATGCTGATGGCCAGGGCGTCGTTGCAGAACGGCACCAGCGTCGAGGCTGCCAGGCTGGCCAGGTAGGCGCTGTTGCCAAACCCCAGCACATAGACCTTGCGTGCCGCGAGCAGGCGCTTGACGAAGGTTTCGAAGGTGTCGGCCTGGTTGTTGCTGGCGGTGGTCGCCAGGTTGCTGCTGGCGCTCTGGATCTGCTCGTGCAGGCCAAAGTCGCCATCGGGGCGTTGGGCCAGCTCGTTGCGCAGCTTGTCCACCGGCGAGACCATCTGCTGCAGGGTGGTCACCAGCTCTGCTTTCATGCCGCTGTAGCCGCCCAGGTCCAGGGCCTTGGCCAGGCGATTGACCGCCGCCGGCGAGGTCGCGGTGGCCTGGGCCATCTCTTCGATGGTCAGGGTCGCGGCCTTCAAGGGATGACGCAGGATATAGTCGGCGACCTTGCGCAGCGAAGGCGGCAGCTCGGCCAGGCTTTCCGACAGTTTGCGCATGACCGGCGAGGCATACACGGTGGTGTTCTTCGAATGGCTCGGCATCCGGCGCGAAGCTCCCTGAAAAGTTGGGCCGTAGTGTATCCCAAGGCGCCCCGCGGCGGACGGCCGCAGAGCGCCGGGGGGCTTACTTGAGGCTGCCGGCAAGGAACTGGCGCAGGCGCTCGGACTGCGGCCGTGCCAGCACTTCGCGCGGGGCGCCGCGTTCCTCGGCAAGGCCTTGGTGGAGGAACAGCAACTGGTTCGACACCTCGCGGGCAAAGCCCATCTCGTGGGTGACCACGACCATGGTGCGGCCCTCCTGGGCCAGGTCCTGCATCACCTTGAGCACTTCGCCCACCAGCTCCGGATCGAGCGCCGACGTGGGCTCGTCGAACAGCATCACCTCGGGCTCCATGGCCAGTGCCCGGGCGATAGCCACCCGTTGCTGTTCGCCACCGGACATGTGCGTCGGGTAAGCGTCGCGCCGGTGGCTGACGCCCACCTTGTTCAGGTAGTGCTCGGCCTTTTCACGCGCTTCCTTGCGGTTGATGCCCAGCACCTGCACCGGCGCCTCCATCACGTTGTCCAGTGCGCTCATGTGCGACCACAGGTTGAAATGCTGGAAGACCATGCTCAGCCGTGAACGCAGGCGCTGCAATTGCCGTGGATCGGCCGCCCGCAGCCCGCCACGCGGGCATTCGCGCAACTTGAGTTGCTCGCCGTTGACCACGATCTGCCCGGCATTGGGTTGTTCTAGCAGGTTGATGCAGCGCAGGAAGGTGCTCTTGCCCGAGCCGCTGGAGCCAATGATGCTGATCACGTCGCCGGCGTTGGCCGTAAGCGACACGCCCTTGAGTACCTGGTGGCTGCCGTAGCTTTTATGCAGGTCCTGAATGTGCAGTTTGTTCATCGGTCGGTACTCGTAGGTATCAGTCGCTGAGCAAGCGACCCTGGCGGATGGGGGTATTGCCGGCGACCTTGGCCAACCACAGGCCCGGTTGGGCAAAGCGCAGGCGTTCGCGGGCGTAGAGAATGCCGTCGGTGCTGGCCCGGACCACGCTGTGGCGATCACTGAGCGGGTCGATGACTTCGAACAGCGGGTCGCCGACCCGCACCTGTGCCCCCAAGGGTTGCAGGTAGCTGACCACGCCGGGGTGCTCGGCGTAGGCGTACTGGGCGCCAGCGAATGGCGTGGCCTGGCAGCCAAGCGCCGGTGCGCTCGGCCAGTGGCCGCTGATCAGGCCTTGCTCGGCCAGGTAGCCGAGGATCTGCTCGGCGCTGGCCTGGCACTGCTCGCGGCCGGTGTCGGCCATGCCCCGCAGCTCGATGGTGGTGGCCACACAGGCCAGGGGGATCTGGGCCTGGGGGAAGTGTGCGCGCAGTTGCAACCACGGCGCCGCACAGGCTTCATCGAACGCGTCGCCGCCGGCACCTTCGGCCAGCAGCACCGCTTCGGCGCCCAGGCGCGCGGCCAGCGAGCGCAGCTGCGGCCAGTGCTGTGGCATGGCGTAGAGCAGCATCACCGATTCGAAATCGCAGTGCAGGTCGAGCACCAGGTCGGCGTCGCAGGCGTGGCGCAAGAGCAGGCGGCGCAAGCCGTCCAGCTCCGACTGCGGCGGCGGCAGGGCGTCGATGAGCTCGACCATGGCCTGGCGAATCGTTGCCATGTTGCTGGCCTCGTCGTCGCCCAGGCGCCCCTCCAGGTGCGCGGCCAGCGCCTGGGTCAGTGCCGGGAAGTCGCGGTTGAAATTCTTGCCGCTGTTGAATTCGAAACGGCCCTGATGGGTGGCCTGGAACATCTGGCCGATGCCGATCGGATTGGCCAGGGGCACCAGTTCGATGGTCCCGCTGAGCCGGCCTTGGGCCTCGAGCTCGAGCAGGCGCCGCTTGAGCTCGACGGCAACGCGCATGCCCGGCAGTTCGTCGGCGTGCAGCGCAGCCTGGATGTAGGCCTTGCGCGGCCCGCTGCCAAAACGCAACACGCGCAGGCTCCGCTGGGTGCCGCAGGCGCTCCAGGGCAAGGTATGGTCAATGTGCTGCATGCAGGCTCCTTAGTGCTTGCGTGGGGCCAGGTAGGCCAGCCAGTGGCGCTCGGCCAGTTTGAACAGGCGCACCAGCAGGAAGGTCAGGGCCAGGTAGATGAGCCCGGCGGTGATGAACGCCTCGAAGGGCAGGTAGTAGCGCGCGTTGAAGGTTTTTGCAGCGCCCGTGATGTCCACCAAAGTGACGATCGAGGCCAGGCTGGTGGTCTGCAGCATCATCAGCACCTCGTTGCTGTACTGCGGCAGAGCCCGGCGCAAGGCCGAGGGCAGCAGGATGCGCCGGTACAGGGTCAGGGGTGACATGCCCATGGCGCGGGCCGCTTCCAGCTCGCCGCGCGGGGTTGCCCGCAGGCTGCCGGCCAGCAGTTCGGCGCTGTAGGCACTGGTGTTGAGGGCGAACGCCAGGCAGGTGCAGAAGGTTGCGCTGGACAGGTACGGCCACAGCGGGCTTTGGCGCACGGCTTCGAACTGGGCCAGGCCGTAATAGATGAGGAACAGCTGCACCAGCATCGGCGTGCCGCGGATCACGTAGGTGTAAAGCCAGGCGGGGTAGCGCAGCAGGCACCTGCGCGAAACCCGCATCAGCCCCAGGGGGATTGCCAGCGCCAGGCCGCAGGCCAATGAAATCAGCAGCACCTTAAGGGTCAGGGCAATGCCGTTCAGGTACAGCGGCAGGTTCTGCCAGATCAGTTGGTAGTCGAGCATCATCGCAGCGGCTCCCTTACAGCTCGGCGGCTTTGTAGCCGACCGAGTAACGTTGTCCCACACCGCGCAGCAGCACCAGCGACACACTGGTCAGCAGCAGGTACAGCGCCGCCACGGCGAGGAAAAAGGTGAATGGCTGGTGGGTGGCGTCGGCCGCGTTCTTGGCCTTGAACATCATGTCCTGCAGGCCGATCACCGAGATCAGCGCGGTGGACTTGGTCAGCACCAGCCAGTTGTTGGTGAACCCCGGCAGCGCCAGGCGCACCATCTGCGGCAGGCTGATCCGCCAGAACACCTGCAGGCCGCTCATGCCGTATGCCGCGCCGGCCTCGGCCTGGCCCTTGGGGATGGCCAGGAAGGCACCGCGGAAGGTTTCCGACAGGTACGCGCCGAAAATGAAGCCCATGGTGCAGACGCCGGCGATGAAGGGGTTGATGTCGATGTACTGTGAGTAACCCAAGGCCAGCGCCAGGCGGTTGACCAGGTCCTGGCCGCCGTAGAACACCAGCAGGATCAGCACCAGGTCAGGGATGCCGCGCACCACCGTGGTGTAGACCTCGCCCAGCGCCGCCAGCCACTTGAGGGGGGACAGCCGGCAGGCGGCGCCGAACAGGCCCAGGCCGATGGCCACTGCCATGGCCAGCAGGGCCAGTTGGATGCTCAGCCAGGCACCCTCGAGAATGCTCGATCCATAGCCGTGAAGCATGATGAAAACCCTCGCAAGCCAGCGTTACTGGCCGTAGATATCGAACGGGAAGTACTTGCTCTGCACCTGCTGGTAGGTGCCGTTGGCGCGGATCGCGGCGATGGCGGCGTTGAGGCGCGCCAGGTTGGCGGTGTCGCCTTTGCGCACGGCGATACCGGCGCCACGGCCGAAGTACTGGGGGTCGCTGATGTCCGGCCCGACCAGGGCAAAGCCTTGGCCGGCGGGGGTCTTTATAAAGCTCTCCTCGGTGTTGACGATGTCGGCGAGGGTGGCATCCAGGCGCCCGGACACCAGGTCGAGGAAGGCTTCGTTCTGCGAGGCGTAGCGCACCACTTCGACGCCCGCAGGCTCCAGTTGCTCGGTGGCGAAACGGTCATAGGTG
This sequence comes from Pseudomonas sp. ES1, assembly GCF_050586605.1. NCBI lineage: Bacteria > Pseudomonadati > Pseudomonadota > Gammaproteobacteria > Pseudomonadales > Pseudomonadaceae > Pseudomonas > Pseudomonas sp. ES1. Next base: position 188,498 of record NZ_JBOBDM010000001.1, read on the forward strand.
GAGGCGCGCTGCACACCCACCTTGCGGCCCTTCAGGTCCACGGCAGGTACGTTGAGCTGGCTGCCGGCCTTCATCGCGAACTTGCCCGGCGTGTGGTAGTAGCGGTCGGTGAAATCGACCGACTTGAGGCGGTCTTCGGTGATCGACATGGATGACAGCACGGCGTCGATCTTGCGCACCTTCAGCGACGGAATCATCCCGTCGAACTCCTGGATCACCCACTGGCACTTGACCTGCATCTGCGCGCACAGGGCATTGCCGATGTCGTAGTCGAAGCCGGCAAGCTCGCCTTCGGGCGTGCGGTAGGAGAAGGGCGGGTAGGCCGCCTCGATGCCGATCCGCAGGCTTGCTTCATCGGCGTGGGCGAGGGCGCTGCAGGCACTGAAGGCCAGTGCGCCAAGAAGTCCGGTCTTGTTCATTTTATCGACTCCGGTGGGTGGGCAATGCCGCCCGGCGCTGCATGGGCGAGGGGGTGGCGGAATTGAAATTGACACAAATAATTTCACAAATCAATACAGTGAAAATAAACATATCAAAAAGGCGATGCCCGGTTCACCCTGGCGGCCGAGCGGGCACCGGTGCCCATCCCGACCCGAGGCTGTATCTCTTTGTATCCGCCCCCGGCCTTTGCAACCTCGCTTACAAATACCGCTACCGATGGATACGCCCCGGATACACGCCTGGGGCCAAATGCGTCAGCCCGAACGAAAAGCCTGCCGGCGATGTTCCGGGCCCTTCTGGCACAACCCAACTGCTATCGGAGCAACCCATGTCCAACACCAAGACTCGTATCGGCCTGCTCACCATCGCCCTGGTGGGCGGTATCAATCTCACTGCCTCCGCCTTCGCCGTGGAGGCGCTGCCCCAGGGCTACCAGGTCGCGGCCGCCGGCAAGGCCGCGGAAGGCAAGTGCGGCGAGGGTAAATGCGGCGCTGGCGCAGCCCAGGCCAAGGGCGCCCAGACGGAAGGCAAGTGCGGTGAAGGCAAGTGCGGCGATGCCTCCTTCGCCCGTACCGACACCGACCACGATGGCCGTGTCTCACGGGCTGAGCTGCTGGCGGCGGCGCCCAAGGCCAATGCCGAGTTTGATGCCATCGACGCCAACCACGACGGCTACCTGTCGGAAGGCGAGGTGTACCAGTTCCGCAAGGGCCAGTTCGACGCCAACGGCAAGCCATTCCCGGCCGACCTCTACAGCAAGCTGAGCCAGGCCAAAAACTGAATCTCGGCACTGCCCAAGGCACGGCGCCGGGCACCTGGCCCGGCCAAGTCCTTCGCTCGGTTTTTCCGATGCGCCGATCATGGAACGCCTGAGTTTCGACCGGGCCATGGTCAGCGGTCAGTTGGCGTGAGCGGCGGGTGTTGCTGGCCGATCTGGCTTGTCTCGCAAAGTTTTTGATTTTTTTGAAAAAAACGCTTTACAGGTAGGCCTTCGATCACTAATATGCGCCCCACACGACAGGCACATAGCTCAGTTGGTTAGAGCACCACCTTGACATGGTGGGGGTCGTTGGTTCGAGTCCAATTGTGCCTACCAAACAAAGCCCCGGTTTACCGGGCATCAAAAAAGGCGACCCGCAAGGGTCGCCTTTTTTGTTTTGGCCATTTGCCATGGCTTCCTTGGGCATCCGCGCCCAGGCACACGGAAAATTATCTGACATGAAAATTTGACAAGGCCCCGTCCTTGGCTATTTTCAGCCGAGCGCCTGAATATCAAGGAAGATAAAAATAAGCGTCATCAGGATCAACGGACGATCGATCCACTATACGGATACCCTGCAAGGTGAACTACGCGTTGACCGATGCCCTGGCGCAAACCGTGGCGGGCTTCATCCTCGGTGACGACCCGGCGTTGGCCGCGCCGTGGATCAGCAAGTGGAAAACCCTCGACACCACCACCCTGGCCCTGAACTTCAAGGCCCTCGCCGAACGCGATGACCTGCTGCCCCAATTGACTCGCCTGCATCAACCGGCCCTGGTGATCTGAGGCGATGCGGACCGCGCCATCAGCCAGGACAATGCCCTGCAACTCAAGGCGGGGCTGGCCCACAGCCAGTTCTCCAGCGTCGCCGGTGCCGCACATGCGGTGAACATGACCCACGCCGAGCGCGTCAACGCCGATATCCGCAGGTTCCTGTCCGACGCCGTGACCTAGGGCGAACGCCACATTCGTCCTTCGATGACCTGACTCTAATTACAAAAGCAGCAGGACGTTGATATGGATATCCCCGAGGGTTTCAAACCGTTGTTTCGCAGCAGCCCGTTCCTTGACCTGCTGGGCCCGTTCCATTACCGCGAAAGCCACGACGGCTTTACCGTGGGCATTCGTGTGCAGGAAAAACATGCCAATGCGCGCGGCCTGGCCCATGGCGGCCTGTTCATGGCCCTGGCCGACATTGCCCTGGGCTACAACGCTGCGTTTTCCAAGGACCCGCCCTTGAAACTGGTGACCACCAGCCTGACCGCCGATTTCGCCGGCTCCGCCAAGGTCGGCGACTGGTTGGAGGCGACGGTCGACATCCAGAAAACCGGCAGCCGCCTGGTTTTCGCCAACAGCTATATCAAGGTCGGCGAGGAGCGTGTGGTCCGCGCCAGCGCCTCGTTCCTGGTGGCTGGCTGACCGTACCACCGGCGGCCGGCTGAGCGCCGGCCGCCGCCCCCCAAAAAAAGTGCCATTCATCCTGAATCATGGAGTGATCGACATGGACAGTGCCGCGCGCGCGCCGGAAAACCTTTCCGGGGTCGAAGACCGACCCGAACGCAAGGACACCAAACGCAAAGCCATCAGCAGCCCGTATTTTCATCGGCTGCAACGCAAGCATTTCCTGCTGTTCGACGTGTTGCTCATCCTCGGCGTGGTCCTGGCGATCGCGCTGGCCTTCATTCACCCGGTCAGTGCCGTGGACATCGGCTTGTTCATCACCTTCTGGGCTTTGACGGGCATCGGTATCAGCGTCGGCTACCACTGCTATTTCACCCACTGCTCGTTCAAGGCCAAGCCGATGGTCGGCGCCGTGCTGACTGTGCTCGGCTCGATGGCGGGCAGGGCGCACTGCTGTCCTGGGTCGCCATGCACCGGCGGCACCATGAGCTGAGCGACCAGCCTGGCGACCCGCACTCGCCAAACCTGCATGACCCGGGCGTGGTGGCGGGCATCAAGGGCCTGGTGCACTCGCACTTCACCTGGGCGAAGTGATCTCGATTATTCGCCAGGCGGTGGTCAGCCACAACGACATCACCCCCCACGACATCGTGCTGCTGATGCCCGGCAAGCTGCTCAACACCAGCAGCGGCAAGGCCATGCGCAGCGCCATGCTTACCCAGTACCTGGATCAGACTCTCGAGCGGTTGTGGGGTTAGCAGCGCTTCTCAGGCCAACGACAAGCGCGGGCGTGAAGCCAGGCCCGTGTTTCATCGATTGCATCAAGTGACCGCAGGCCTCACACCGGCAGGCTTGTATACGGCTGCTCTTCCCCTGGGCTGCGGGCGAACTCGCGCTTGTACTCGCGGCTGAACTGCGAGGTGCTCTGGTAGCCGACCCGGTGCGCCGCCTGGGCCACGCCCAGGCCTTCGCCGATCAGCATCTGCTGGGCCTTGAGCAGGCGCAGGCGCTTGAGGTACTGCATCGGTGCCAGGTCGGTGCTGCGCTTGAAGTGCTCATGGAAGGTCGACACGCTCATGTTGGCCCGGCTGGCCAGCTCCTCCACGCTCAGGGCTTGGGCGTAATGCTCGCGCAGGAAGGCCAGGGCGGCGCCGATGCGGGCGAAGTGCCCCTGCTGTTCGACCAGTGCCCGCAACACCCCGGCCTGTGGCCCGCGCAAGGCGCAATAGAGCACCTCGCGCACCCGTGCCGGGCCCAGCACCTTGGCGTCCAGTGGGTCCTGCAGGCACTGCAGCAGGCGTTCGACGCTGTCGCGCATGGCCGCGTCCAACGCCGCCGAGCTCATCGACTGCGGGGTTTGCACCTGCACCGGCGCATCCGGTGCCAGGTTCATGCTTTGCACCAGTTCCCCCAACTGTGCCCGGTCGATGTCCACCGCTACACCCAGCAGCGGCGCGTCCGAGGTGGCGAAGGTTTCGCACATGAAGGGGACCGACAGCGCCTGGATCAGGTAATGCCCGGCCCCGTATTCCAGGGTGCGCGGGCCCAGGCGCGCCAGTTTGCTGCCCTGGGCCAGGATGATCAGGCTGGGCTCGTAGATCTGCGGGCTGCTGGCCACGTAGTGGTCCCAGGTCAGCACCTTTACCTGAGGCAGCGTGGTTGGGACGAAGCCTGGGCGCGTGGCGAGGCCGCGGATCAATGAGCAGAGCGTGGCGTTGGCATCCACATGGCGGGTGAGGTGCATGGTCAACCTGGGCAGAGAATCGGACAGTGGCATCTTCGCAGAATCGCAGTTCAGCGCCAGAGGCGGCCTGGCGATTCCGGAGAATCAGGCATGCATGCCGGAGAATCGGCGATGGGCGAGGGCGGTTTGGGCGCCCAGAATGCGCCGCCTGAATCGTTTCACTCTTCGAGGTTCCCCATGTACAACGCCATCGGCTACGCCGCCCAGACCCCTAGCAGCCCCCTGGCTCCCATGACCTTCCAGCGCCGCAGCCCGCGCGCCGATGACGTTGCCATCGAAATCCTCTACTGCGGCGTGTGCCACTCCGACATTCACCAGGCGCGCAACGAGTGGGGCATTGCCGTGTACCCGCTGATGCCGGGCCACGAGATCGTTGGCCGGGTCACTGCGGTGGGCGAAAAAGTCAGCCGCTATCAGGTCGGCGACCTGGTCGGCGTGGGCTGCATGGTCGATTCCTGCCGCCACTGCGAGGCCTGCCGCCAGGACGTCGAGCAGTACTGCCTGCAAGGCCCGACCATGACCTACGCCACCCCCGATCGTGTGGACGGCAGCAACACCATGGGCGGCTACTCCAACAGCATCGTGGTCAGCGAACACTTCGTGCTGCGCATTCCCCGGGGCCTGGACCTGGCCAGCGCAGCGCCGATTCTGTGCGCCGGCATTACCACCTACTCGCCACTCAAGCACCATGGCGTCGGCCCCGGCCACAAGGTCGGTGTGCTGGGCATGGGCGGCCTGGGCCACATGGGCATCAAGTTCGCCAAGGCGCTGGGCGCCGAAGTGACCCTGTTCACCCGCTCGGCGAGCAAGGCCGAAGAAGCCCGCCGCCAGGGCGCCGACCATGTGATCGTCTCCACCGATGCCGAGCAGATGCGCGCCGCTGCCGGGCGTTTCGATTTCCTGCTCGACACCATTCCGGTGCAGCATGACCTCAACCCTTACCTGGAAACCCTGGCGTTTGGTGGCGTGCACATTCTGGTCGGGCTGATCGAGCCGGTCGATCCGCCGGTGCATGCCGCCAACCTGGTGATGAAGCGCCGGGTGCTGGCCGGTTCGTTGATTGGCGGGATCGCCGAAACCCAGGAGGTGCTTGAGTTCTGTGCCGAGCACGGGATCAGCTGTGATATCGAGATGCTTGATATCCGCAACATCAACCAGGCTTATGAGCGGATGATCGTTGGGGATGTGAAGTATCGGTTTGTGATCGACATGGCGACTTTGCAGGGCTGAAGGCTTGCCTGGCTTGGGGTTGCATGAGGGCGACCAGGTGCATGGCGACAGATGTGCAGCGCCCTCAAGATCGAGCGCCGCCCGCGCGGCGCATCGCTGGCAAGCCAGCTCCCACATCTGTTTCGGGCCAGTCACTCCTGTGATTTCACCACTGTCCGCCTTGTTGGTTCGACTCGGTGTTGAAGTGGGCACCACTGGCGCCTCGCCCGACTTGAGACATGCACCAAGGCGGGCAGCGGTACTTCCACAGACATAACTGGCCCGAAACAGATGTGGGAGCTGGCTTGCCAGCGATGCGCCGCGCGGGCGGCGCTCGATCTCATAGGCGCTGCAAAATTACCGGCGAACATCTGTTCGGTTGTGACACCCGGCCTCGATGCGTACCATGCCTGGCATCCTTCCAATAACAACACGTGCGTCAACGGCCCCGACCCCCGGCCGCCGGCGCGCGCCCTGTTGCCTTGCCCGCGGAGAAACACCCCTTCACATGAATGGCCCCGTACCTACCACAATGCCGCCCACCGCCGGCACCGGCAGCTGGCTGAGCGTCATCGCCCTGGCGCTGGCGGCGTTCATCTTCAACACCACCGAGTTCGTCCCGGTGGCGCTGCTCAGCGACATCGGCCGCAGCTTTGACATGACCACCGCGCAGGTCGGCCTGATGCTGACCATCTACGCCTGGGTGGTGGCGCTGGCCTCGCTGCCGATGATGCTGATGACCCGCAACATCGAGCGCCGCCGCCTGCTGTTGCTGGTGTTCCTGGTGTTCATCGTCAGCCATGTGCTGTCGTGGCAGGCGCAAAGCTTCGCCATGCTGCTGGTCAGCCGCATCGGCATCGCCCTGGCCCACGCGGTGTTCTGGGCGATCACCGCGTCGCTGGCGGTGCGGGTGGCGCCGCCGGGGCAACAGGCCAAGGCGCTCGGGCTGCTGGCCACCGGCACCACCCTGGCCATGGTCATGGGTATTCCGCTGGGGCGGGTGGTGGGTGAGGCGCTGGGCTGGCGGGTGACCTTCCTGGGCATCGCCGGGGTGGCGCTGGCGACCATGCTCTGCCTGATGAAATCGCTGCCGCTGCTGCCCAGCCAGAACTCGGGCTCGCTGCGCAGCCTGCCGATCCTGTTCAAGCGCCCGGCGCTGGTGATCACCTATGTGCTGGTGACGCTGGTGATCACCGCGCAGTTCACGGCCTATAGCTACATCGAACCCTTCGCCCTGCACGTGGCGCAGATCGGCGGCGAGCGCACCACGCTGCTGCTGTTGCTGTTCGGTGGCGCGGGCGTGTTCGGTTCGCTGCTGTTCAGCCGCTACAGCGATCGCTTCCCCCATGGCTTCCTGGTCGGTTCGATCGGTGCGCTGGCGGCGTGCCTGCTGTTGCTGTTGCCGCTGTCGGGCAACTTCTACCTGTTCGCTGGCCTGAGCATGGTCTGGGGCATCGCGATCCTCAGCTTCAGCCTGTCGCTGCAATCCAAGACCCTCAAGCTCGCCTCGGACGCCACCGATGTGGCCATGGCGCTGTTCTCGGGCATCTACAACATCGGCATCGGCGGTGGTGCGCTGCTGGGCAGTATCGTCAGCAGCCAGACGGGTGTGGCGAATATCGGCATGGTTGGCGGGGGCGTGGCGGTGGTCGGGCTGCTGCTGGCTGCGGCCAGCACCCGGCGCTTCCGTGAGGCGCTGGGCGGGGCCTAGCCCCCCAGGTTCAGCGCGGCCTCTTTCAGCCAGACCCGCGCGCCCTGGCTGCCGGCCTTGAGTTCGATGGCCTGCCCCGCCGGCAGGCGCATCCAGCTCCAGGTCGGCAGGCTGCCCGCCGTGCCGTGCAACTGGCCGGCCAGTACCATCAGCTCCAGCCCACGGCCACTGTCCCAGCGGCAGGTATCAGCGGGCTGCAGCACCTCCAGCCAGACCCGTTCATGGTCATTTTCAAACAGCGTCCCGCCCTGCGCGGGTAACTGCATCACCAGCGCCTGGCGATCCTGCGGATGGAACTGACGCAGGCGCACGAAGATCACACAGCCTTCGCTGGCGCCCGGGGTATGGGCGCTGCCCGGTGGGTTGCGCACGTAGCTGCCCACCGGGTAGCGACCGTGCTCATCCTCGAACACCCCTTCCAACACCACGAACTCCTCGCCGGCACCGTGCACATGGGCACTGAAACGGCTGCCCGGCGCATAGCGCACCAGCGAGGTGGCCCGCGCCTGCTCGCCGCCGACCCGGTACAGCATGCGCCGCTCGACGCCGGGCAGTGGGCTGGGCAGCCACGGCAATGCGGCGCCGTGCACGGTCACGGGGCGGGACAGGTCGGCGTTCAGTTGCAGGTCGTGCATGCTGGCTCCCGTCAGCGCAGGAAGGGGTTGCGCAGACGCACCCAGACGATCGCCGGCAGGGCCATCAGCAACCATTTGAGGTAGCGGTTCACGTCGTACTGTTCGCAGGCCACGCCGATGACGGTGCACACCACCACCACCGCGAGGAACTCGATCATCTTGTGCATCGGTTGCTTTCCATCATTGGCACAAAGGAGGGCGCGCACTTTACCAGTTGGCAGGCCAGCTTAGCGCCGTTGCATTTCGCCGTAACATTTTCACGCTTTACAGTTGAGCATGCCCAGCTACCGTCCTGGCATTTTCATCAGCCAAGGACGCGCCCCCATGCCTACTCACAACGGCGGCTGCCTGTGCGGCCGTATCCGCTTCAGTGCTCGCGGGACGCCGCGGTTTCCCCACACCTGCTCCTGCCATATGTGCCAGCGCCACTCCGGCAGCCTTACCCTGTGCTGGGTGGAGTTCGACAAAGCCGACGTGTCGTGGACCGGGGAGGGCGGGGCGCCGAGCCTGTATCGCTCATCCGAAGGCTCCAGCCGCGCCTTCTGCCCGACCTGCGGCAGCTCCCTCGGCGCCATCGACGATGCGCCCACGGTGGCCTTGCTGCTGGGCTGTTTTGACGCGAAAGGGGCCGATGCCTTTAGGCCGACCGCGCATTCGTTCAGCACCTCGCGACCGCGTTGGTGGACGCCCGGCGCTCGCACTGACACCCTGTGAGCGGCTAGCCCAACCAACACGTCATGGAAGATCGCAATGCTCAAGCGCAACAGCCTGGTCCCCGAACTGATCGTCAGCGACCTCGAGGCCAGCCTCGGTTTCTGGGTTTCACTGCTGGGTTTCGACATCGCCTATCAGCGCCCGGAACAGCGTTTCGCCTACCTGGACCTGAACGGCTCGCAGGTCATGCTCGAACAGCTCGATCCCGATGACAACTGGCTTACCGGCCCGATGGAAAAACCCCTGGGGCGGGGCATGCACCTGCAGATCGACGTAGTGGCGGTCGAGCCGCTGATCGAACGTCTTGAGCAGCAACGCTGGCCCCTGTTCAGGCCCTGCGAGGAGGTGTGGTACCGGGTGGGCGAGGCTGAAGTGGGTCTGCGCCAGGTCCTGGTGCAGGACCCCGACGGCTACCTGATCAGGCTGGCACAGTGGCTGGGTGAAAGGCCCGTTCAAGTGACGTCGTGCTGTTCCCTTGAGTGACTGGGGCCGCCTTGCGGCCCTTCGCGGGCAAGCCCGTTCCCACAGGATGTGCGCATTGCTTGAATCATGCGCTGTACCTGTGGGAGCGGGCTTGCCCGCGAAGGGCTGCAACGCAGCCCCCAGTTGACGCGATGCCAGTGCCTGGCTTGCCGAGGTTGTGCGGCCTGCGGCCAACCGCATGAAAGACGCTATCCTTGCCCCATGACCAACCAACCTCCACTACGCCACCCATGCCCACCAGGCGCCTGTGACTGCGGCCGCGAGCAGCTGCTCGACGGCCCGGCCGAAGGGCGGCGCATCCTGCTGCTTACCCGCGAGGAAGAAAAGCGTCTGGTCGAACGCCTGGAAAACCTCAAGGACCTCGACGACCTCCACCATCTACAAGGGCGCCTGTACCAGAACCTCGGCATCCGCGTGCACATCGCCCCCGGCTACAACGAGGTACGCACCATGCGCGGCATCGTCATCGAGCTTGAGGCGCTGCCCGGCCTGTGCCGCAAGACCCGCCAGGCGATCCCCGCCGCCATCCGCCGTGGCCTGGAGCGCAATCCGCAGGTGGCGTATCGCCTGCTGGATGCCCATGACCTGCTGGGTGGTGCCTAGCGCATCGCCGCCAGCTTGATCCCGAACCCTACCAGGCAGGCACCCGCCAACCGCTCCAGCAGGTTGCTGACCCGCGGGCTGGCACGCATGCGCTCGGCCAGGTGGTGGGTGAGCAGCACGGCTACCAGGCCGTAGAGCAGGGTCAGCGCTGCGACGGTCACCGCCATGAAGCTGAAGGTCAACATGCCCTGGTGTTTCACCGGGTCGATGAACAGTGGGAAGAACGCCATGTAGAACATGATCGCCTTGGGGTTGAGCAGGGTGATCATCATGGTCTGGCGCAGGTAGCGCCCGCCGGCCATGCCGCTGTCGCGCGGCGCCGCGCCGGGCTTGCTCAGCACCATGCGCAAACCGAGCCAGGCCAGGTAGGCGGCGCCGGCCCACTGCACCACGTGAAAGGCTGCCGGGTATGCGGCCAGCAAGGTGGCCACGCCCGCCACCGCCAGCCACATCAGCACCTGGTCACCGAGGATCACCCCGAAGGTGGCGGCCAGCCCGCCCTTGATGCCGCCCTTGCCGGTGGCGGTAATCAGGGCGAAGTTACCGGGGCCGGGGATCGCCAGCAGGATCAGGAACGCAATCACGAAAGCGCCGTAGTCGGTCACGCCGAGCATGGGGGAGTTCTCCAGGTGCGGGGTTGGCGGGCAGAAGACGATATATGCCATCATCCACGGCGCTTGCAAAGCCGCAACATCACAAGGAGGTGAAGATGGCGTTTTCAACCGATGAACGTGAGCAACTGCTGGCGGTCAAGGGCGTCGGCCCGACCGTGCTGCAGCGCCTGGAGCAGCTCGGCTACAGCTCGCTGGCCCAGCTGGCCCAGGCCGACGCCCGGCAGATTGTCGAAGCCGCCGCCAGCCTGGTCGGCTCCAGTTGCTGGAAGAACAGCCCTCAGGCCCGTAGCGCGATCCAGGCTGCCATTGCCCAGGCCAAGTCATCGACCGGTGTACCCGGCTAATTTTCCCCAGCGGCTTTTCGTTTCTTTGAGAGCCACGCTGCGCCCCGCGCATTCGGCCCTCATCATCCAAGGAGACAGGCAATGACTTCCGTTTTCGACCGCGACGACATCGTGTTCCAGGTAGTGATCAACCACGAAGAGCAATATTCCATCTGGCCCGACTACAAGGCCATCCCCAATGGCTGGCGCGCGGCCGGCAAAAGCGGCCTGAAGCAGGACTGCCTGGCCTGGATCGACGAAGTCTGGACCGACATGCGCCCGCTGAGCCTGCGCCAGCAGATGGCCGCAGCCGCTGCGCAGTGAGCACCGTGAACCTGCTGTGCCTGCCGTACTCCGGGGCCAGCGCCATGGTCTACAGCCGCTGGCGGCGCAAGCTGCCGGCCTGGCTGCAGGTGCGCCCGGTGGAGCTGCCGGGCCGCGGCGCGCGGCTGGGCGAGGCGCTGCACACCGACATGCAGGCCCTGGCCCGGCAACTGGCCAGCGAACAACGCCTGGCGGCCAACGCCCCCTACGCCTTGCTCGGGCACAGCCTGGGGGCGCTGGTGGCCTTCGAGCTGGCCCACGAGCTGCAGGCACTGGGCTGCCCGCCACCCTTGGCACTGTTCGCCTGCGGCACGGCGGCCCCGACCCGGCGCGAGGACTATGACGGCGCGAACTGGCGCGAGCCGAAGAGCGACGAAGCGCTGCTGGCCGAGTTGCGCAAGCTGGGCGGCACGCCCGAGGAAGTGCTGGCCAACGAAGAGCTGATGAGCCTGACGTTGCCGGTGGTGCGCGCCGACTTCCTGCTGTGCGGCCGCTATGCCTACCGTCAGCGGGCGCCGTTGCACTGCCCGCTGCATGTGCTCGGCGGCGACACTGACCGTGCTAACGCCGAACAGCTCCAGGCCTGGCGCCGCGAGTCCCAGGGCGAGTTCAGCCTCGAGATGTTCCCCGGCGGGCACTTCTTCATCCACGAACATGAAGACCGTGTGCTGGGTGCGCTTACCGGTGCGCTCGAGCCGTTGCGGCTCACCGCCTGATTGACGTCACCCCTTGCCTGGGCGAGGCTTGTCGCCTGTGTGGCGTCACGGCCACGGTTTCCCAGGCAAGGGGCTGACAATGCTGATCGATTCAACACGCGCCACGCTGCTGGTGGTCGACATCCAGGAAAAACTCATCGGCGCCATGAGCGACCCCGCAGGCACCGAGGCCCGGGCGCGCTGGTTGCTGGCAGCGACCGCCGACCTGGAGCTGCCTACGGTCATTTCCGAGCAGTACCCAAAAGGCCTTGGCCACACCCTCGAATCCCTCAAGGCGGCTGCGCCAAGCGCCGTCATCGTCGAGAAGACCCACTTTTCCTGCGTCGCCGCCGACTGCCTGCCGGCCAGCCTGCTGGGCCGTGAGCAGGTGATCGTGTGCGGCATGGAAACCCACGTCTGCGTGCTGCAGACCGTGCTCGGCCTGCTCGCCCTGGGCAAACAGGTGTTCGTGGTCGAGGACGCCTGCGACAGCCGTACCGCCGCCAGCAAGGCCGCAGGCCTGGCACGCATGCGCGCCGCCGGGGCACAGATCGTCACCCGCGAGATGGTGCTGTTCGAACTGATGGGCAGCGCCAGCCACCCGCTGTTTCGCCATATCAGCAAGACCTACCTGGTGGGTGAACAGCCCTGACGGTTGGCCTCGCTAAGACGCGCCAGCAGCCCACCGGCATAGCCCTCGTTGCAGGCGTTGTCGGTGGCGGCTGTTTGTCTGCTGATGATGCTTGTGAGAATTCCACTACAGCTAAATGGGAAAGCGCCCTCATTCCGTCGGGGTGGTTCCTGACTCCTTCAAGTGCCAGCGCCTGAGTATCGTCTCTCGCCACGATTCAGGCTGACTGATGGCTGGCCCAACTGAGTAATCCGTTGCGTGCCCGGCGCGCCGGGCACCATGGCTGCGGCCTGGTATGCAACTTGTCTGTGCTGCGCAATCGATCTGCCTGGATGCCCTCGATGATCAGGTACCAGAAGCAGCGATTCCATGCCCGGAAGGTCTTCCGACACACTTGTGAAACCCTGCGCCTTGCAGGTGGCGATTACCCCTCTCGCCGAAATCCAGGCCCAGGACGTCGGCCGTGGCGCCGCAGTGTTCGATGCCTGGCTACGGGAAGTCAGTGCCGGCCATGCCACCCTCGAGCGCCTCAAGGCCGTCGCCGGCAATGTGCCAGTGGCGGGCAACAGCATCGCCCTGATCGAAGTACTGAGCGCTATCACGACCCTGGCCCGCAGCCAGGTACCCGACCCGCTCGACTGCGCCACCTTTGCCCTCAACCTGATCGGCCTGGTCACCTCGCCCGCTGGTGAGGCGCCGGCGCGCATGAGCTTGCGGCCGATGCTGTTGTTCGTGCGCCAGGAGGGTAAACAGGTGCTTGACGATGCGTCGGTCGAACTGCTGGCCGGCCACCTCAACGCCGATATCGTCGGCAGCCTTGATAATTTCGTCAGCCAGGCCGCTGGCAAACTCAAGGGCATCCTGGCCGAGGCCGCCACGCTCGGCGAGCGGATCATCCTCGACATTGCCAGCGGCCTGGCCACCCTGGCCGAAGGCGCCAGCTCAAAACACGCCCGCCCGGCATCCACCCCAAGCAGCGCGCTGATGCACAACCCGCTGGCCACACTCGACAACTACCTGGCCGGTGCCTTCAGCGCCTACAAACACTCTGGCAAGGGTATGACCAGTGTCGGCCTTCCGTTCAGCGCAGCGGCCAAAACCGAACTGCTCACCCGCAGCGCGCACCTGCGCACCTTGGCTTCACTGATACGCGGCATGATCCTCAAGCTGGGCGACGCTGGCAGCCCCGGTTCCATCGAGGCCCTGAGTCAGATCCTGGCCAGCAGCGTCAAGCAGTGGCGCCAGCGTAATCCCCAGGTGGTGGCAGCCAACATCAAGCCCGGCGGCACCAGCAAGGCTCGCCACCATCTGGCCGAAGGCAAGCTGGAAACCCAAAAAGAGCAGGCGCCCGTGTCCCAGGCCGCCAACCCATGCAAGAACGGCGCCCCGGCCAACACCTGCAACAGCATCAACTTCGCCCTGGGCAGCGAGACCTTGCAGCACACCGACTTCAGCCTGCCCGGCCCGTTCCCGATCACCTGGACCCGCACCTACCACTCGCGCCTGGCCGCCCTCGACAGCGGCAGCTTCGGCGCCCGCTGGATCACCGCCTTCACCACCTGCATCGATGTGCAGGACGATGGCCTGCTGCTGCACGATATCGACGGCCGCAGCCACGCCTACCCGCTGCCCAAGGTCGGCAAAACCCATTACGACGCGGTCGAGTACCGTGGCCTGACCCGCACCACCGACACCCAGCTCATCCTCTCGCGTGGGCAGGAGCGCCACGAGACCTACGAGCGCGTTGGCGATCGCTTCCACCTGGTGCATATCGTCATGCGCAACGGCGTCGGCGCGATGCTGCACTACGAGCACAACCACAACGGCCGCCCGGTGCTGTCGGACATCAACACCTACGCCGACAACGACCCGTCCAAAGTCCACCTGCAACTGGGCACCTTGCTCGATGAGCACGGCCATATCCAGGGCCTGTGGCAGGTGGTCGACGGCAAGCCGCTACGCCAGCTGTGCGCCTACCACTACGACGACCAGGGCGACCTGATCGCCGCCCAGGACGAGCATGGCGCCGCCTGGCGCTACCAGTACCAGCACCACCTGATTACCCGTTACACCGACCGCACCGAGCGCGGCCTCAACCTGGAATGGGACGGCAGTGGCCCGCACGCCCGGGCGATCCGCGAATGGGCCGACGACGGCAGCTTCGAAACCCGCCTGGCGTGGGACGCGCACATCCGCCTGACCACCGTGACCGACGCCCACGGCGGCCAGACCCGCCACTACTACGACGCCGAGGGCTACACCTACCGCATCCAGCACGCTGACGAGCGCTCCGAGTGGCTGTTCCGCGACGCCCGCAAGAACGTGGTGCGCCACCTGCACGCCGACGGCAGCCAGGATCGCTACACCTACGATGAGCGCAGCAACCGCCTGCAGCACATCCGCGCCGACCATAGCGTCGTCCACTACGCCTACGACGACAAGGACCAACTGATCAAGATCAGCGATGCCGAAGGCGGCCTGTGGCTGCGCGACTACGACGATGCCGGCAACCTGGTCGAAACGGTCGACCCGCTGGGCAACAAGACCGAGTTCGCCTACACCTCAACCGGGCAGCTCAAGGCGGTCAAGGACGCCAACGGCAACGAGAAGAAGCTGGCGTATAACGACGCCGGGCAACTGCTCGAATACACCGACTGCTCCGGCAAGACCAGCCAGTGGGCCTACGACGAGCTGGGGCGCTTGGTGCAGGCCAGCAATGCGCTGGGGGAGAAGACTCAGTTCGCGTAGGAGGCCGGTCAGTTCGCCGGGATTACCCATCCCGACACGAGCGAAGAACGCTTCCACTATGATGCCGAAGGCCGCCTGCTGGCGCATGTCGATGCCCTCGACCGCTGCACCACCTGGGCGTACAGCGCTGCAGGCCTGTTGACCGAACGCATCGACGCCAACGAGCACACCCTGCGCTACCGCTGGGACAAGCTTGGCCGCTTGATCGGGCTGGAAAACGAGAACGCGAGCAAGACCACTTTCCTCTACGACCCGGTGGGCCGCCTGTTGCAAGAGACCGGCTTCGATGGTCTGGTCACCTGTTACCAGTACGACCCGTACAGCGGTCGCCTCGCCTCGACCCAGGTTGGCCAGCGCCATATCGAATTGACCTTCGACCCTATGGGTCGATTGAGTGAGCGTACGGCCCGCCTGGGCAACCAGAGCCAGAGCGAAACCTTCGCCTACGACGGCAACGGCCAGCTGATCCAGGCCGTCAACGCCGCCAGCAAGCTGCAATGGTTCTTCGATGACGCCGGCAACCTAAGCCGCGAGCACCAGTACTATCTGGCCACCGGCACGCCGATGGTTGCGGTGTGGCAGCACGAGTACGACGCGCTCAACCAGCGCACCGCGACGATCCGACCGGACGGCCACAAGGTCGGTTGGCTGACCTATGGCAGCGGCCATCTGCTCGGCATGACCCTCGACCAGCACGAGATGCTGGCCTACGAGCGCGATGACCTGCACCGCGAGGTGGTGCGGCATCAGGGCAACAAACTGATGCAGGCCCAGGCCTGGGACCCCGCCGGGCGTTTGCAGGAACAGCTGCTGGGCAGCCATGACGGCCAGTCCACGCTGCTCAAGCGTCAGTACCGCTACGATGCTGCCGGCCAGTTGACCAATATCCACGACAGCCGTCGTGGCCAGCTGGCGTACCAGTACGATCCCCTTGGGCGCCTGCTGCAGGCCACCAGCCGCTTGGGCGTGGAAACCTTCGCCTTCGACCCGGCCGGCAACCTGCTGGACCAGCAGACCCAGGAACTGAACCGCCCGCTGGAAGCCGACCCACGCCGTAACAACCTGCTGCGCGAGTACGCCGGGAGCCACTACAAATACGACGAACGCGGCAACCTGATCCACCGCCTGCACAACGATGCCCACGCGCACTTCACCTGGGACCTGTTCGACCGACTGGCCAGCTACAACGACGACAAGCTCAAGGCCGACTACAGCTACGACGCCTTGGGCCGACGCCTGCATAAATATTCGGTGGCGCATTTCTGGGATCGCCCCGAGGCGGGCACCGGCTGGAACCAGCTGCAGCGGGCCAAACGCCAACGTGAGCTCGATTGCGGCTTCACCCTGTTTGGCTGGGACGGCGACACGCTGGCCTGGGAAAGCTCACCACCTCTCGATGAAGGCGACACCGGCCGCACGGTGCATTACCTGTATGAACCGGAAAGCTTCGTGCCGGTTGCCCAGGCCCTGCGTAAAAGCCCGATCCGCCTGCACAAGCAACCGGACTGGAGCCAGCGCGAGTACGACTTCGATCAGGATCCGCTGTGGCATACCGAGGTGAAACCGCAGCCGTTCGACGCGATTGCTTGGTACCACTGCGATCACCTCGGCACACCGATGGAGCTGACCGATGAGCAGGGCAATGTCGCCTGGGCCGGGCAGTACAAGGCGTGGGGCGAGGTGCGTGAAGAGCGCTCGGCGTGGGCCAAGCAGCACGGCCTGGGCAACCCAATTCGTTTCCAGGGGCAGTACCACGACCATGAGACCGGGCTGCACTACAACCGCTTCCGGTATTGTGATCCGATAACTGGGCGCTATGTTTCAAGGGACCCCTCGGGTTTGAGGGGTGGACTTAATACTTATAGTTACGCTTCCGGGAACCCGTTGCGTTATATCGACCCTTTGGGATTGAATCCGGTTGTTGGATGTGCAGCAGGTTCTTGGGCCGGACCAGTCGGGTGTGGTGCAGGAGCATTGATAGGGACGCTTGCAGGTGCTGTTGCGGTCGGGGCAGTTCTTAGCACTTCTGGAGACACCGCCAAGTCAGAGGATGCAGACCGTGACCTGATTGGGCGCAAAATCAGCCCGTTGAGTATGGATATGCCACCGCCAGGAAACTGTCAGCCTGGAGAGCATAGAAAACTGCAAGATGAGGTAAACGCTTCGTGTAAAGGAGGCAAGCGGAGTTGCAGGTCGGTTACTGATCCTGTTCTGGCGTCAGAGTTGCGAGAGGTCAATTTGCAGTGCGCGATGGCCCGTGAGGCTGTCAATAATCGTTGTTTCGCCGGTGGTGATGCGACACATAGAGAGCAAGCTATCAGGGCATGGGAGGGAGTAGCAGTATGCGAGTCCAAGATACGTTAAATGCAAGACAGGGAAGTATCCGAAAAATGGTTGAGGCAGCTTTCAAGAAAGAGAATCCACCTGACGCAAGTGAAATTATATCCTCATTACATTTGGAGCCTTTACAAATCAAGGGTTACTTTGCCGGCAAAAGATGGTGGGATATTACTTTGCAAGGGCTTTTTGATGATTATATAGGTGATTCGTCTGCTTGCCTGACATTTATGACTTCAGCTGGTGTTGAATACTACCTGCCAGCCTACCTGCTGATGGCAGCTGAGCATTATTATGATGGAGGCATTGTTACGGAAGACTTTGCTTATGGGTTAAGGAGGTCGATAATGAGAGATGACTTATATCGTATGAGCCTTTATGGCACTGAAAAAAAGAAAGCAATTGTTGAGGTTTTGGTTTTTCTTTGGAAGGAGTACGGTGACGAGGAGGCGTTGGAAGCGATGAGGGCGATTGCTGTGTGCTGGGGGGATGAATATATAAACTCGGGTGGACAAGAATAAGTAAGCTCCTACAAAGCCTAGCTCAGATTTTCAGCGGTATTTCTGAAGCACCACACTAGTGTAAGAAACAAGATGAACATTGGGATGCCCTGGCGCCAGCCCCGGTGGGACGCCGAGCATACGCCGAAACAATTGCAGCGCGGTGACTTGGGATATCGTAATGAATCAATTAAGGCGTGGGAGGCGGCAGCTAGATGCGAGAGCATAATTCACTAAGTGATGCGCAATTAGAGGTCCGCTTTGATGTGGAGCATGCTTTCGGTAAGAAAAGCCCACCAAGGTCTGACGAGATAATCAATACTGAATTTATTGAGCCTATAAGAATCAGGGGTTTTTTTAATGGTAGGGCTTGGTGGGATATTACACTCGAGATTCTGTGCTCTGACTATTCTGGGGACGGCTCAGCATGTCTTTCGTTTATGTCACCAAAAGGCAGAAATTATTATCTCCCGCTGTATTTGTTACTTGCTGTAGAGCGCTATTATGAGGGTGATGTTGTGACCTTGGATTTTGCTTCAAGGTTGCTTATGTATGCTAAGGATGATCATTACTATAAAATCTCCACCTTGAGTGACGATGAGAAGAGAGCGGTTGCAAAAGTGCTGCGATTTCTGGCGTCTGAATATGATGATGAAGATGCGCAAGAGGCCTTGAATTATATGTGGGCGGATTGTTTGTAAAAGGTCTATGCACTGAAGCGAATATCTATAGGCCAGTTACCTGCTGGGCATCATGCTTGATCATCACGAAATGTTGGCCTACGAACGCGATAACCTGCACCGCAAAATCGTCCCCCACCAGGGGTAATCAGCTGAGACAGACCCAGAAGCCTGAGAAGGGGTCAATATGCGAGAAGAAGATTCGCTGAACTCGAGAAAGAAAGCGATCAGGAATATGATTGAAGCTGCCTTTGGAAGGGAAGATGCGCCTAATGCAAGTAGTATAGTGGATTCCGTGTGCCCCGAGCCGTTACAGATCCGAGAGTATTTTTCGGGAAGGAGTTGGTGGACTCTTACTTTAAAGGGCTTCCATGATGACTATGTTGGGGATCCATCTGCCTGCCTGACCTTCATGACTCCCGTTGGTATGAAATACTACCTTCCGGCGTACCTAGTGATGGCTGTTGAAAACTACTATGATGGTGATGTTTTGACGTTGGAGTTATCGTCGAGGATGCGTAGTTATATTTTTGAAGACTCCATGTATGAATTGAGCTCTTTAAGTTGTGGTAAAAAGAAGGCTGTGGCGAAAGCGATGAGTTTCATCTGGCAAGAATACGCAGATGATGAGGCTAGGGAGGCTTTGGATATTATGGGGCGATGCTGGGGGGCGGAATTTAGCTGTTGATATATTAGGCGCTGTGCGTGCGGAGTACAGGTCGTGCGCAATTTGCATTAGTGTTGGCTGTTTTGCTGCAGGAGTTTATCGAATGCTAAGCCTCGTTAAAGGCCAGGCATAGAGCCCAATGTAAGCTTAAATTTATAGTGGTGTCACGCTGATTGGCCGGAATGGCAACGCGTTTGCCTGGGAGAGCTCCCCGCCACGCGATGATGATACTGGCAGTACAATGCACTACTTAAATCTGCTAGGCAGCTTTTTGTCGATGGCTCAAGCCGTGCGCAATGGTCCGGTTCACTTATACAAACAACAGGCCGCTGTATCGTGATATTAACTTGTAATGTGCGCTGACTCGCGAAGCCTTCAATGATCGATACTTCGCTGGCGGGGACGAAACTCATCGAAATGAAGCGATTGCGGCATGGAATGGAGTAGCATTGTGCGAGAAAAAGATTCGTTGATATCTAAGCAGGATAATATTCGGGCCGAAGTTGAAAAAGCCTTTAAGAAAGAGGGCGGGCCGGACCCCAGTCAGATAGTCGTATCCCTCCTTCCGGAACCTCTGCAGATTAGGGACTTTTTTTCAGGTAAGAAATGGTGGGATCTTACCCTGGAGGGGTTTTATGATGACTACGTAGGGGACTCGTCGGCGTGCCTTACTTTTATGACGCCTGTTGGTATTGATTACTATCTTCCGGCGTATTTACTAATGGCGACCGAGCGATACGAGGAAGGTGATGTTTTGACGCAGTCCCTGGCTTATAGATTAAGCTTGTACATCAGCAAGGATGCTACATATAGACTAAGCCTTTTGAGTGTTGAGAAGCAAAAAGCGATAGCAAGCGTCTTGCAGTTTTTGTGGGATGAGTACGAAGATGAAGGCGCGGCAGAAGCGATTGAGATTTTTTGGGGGAGATTTCTTGAGAACTAAATAATGACCATCTGCAACGAGAAGTCGTGCGCCCCCAAGGCAACAAGTTCATGCAGATGCAGCGCTGAGGCAGGCTAGGTGTTGATTTTCTTTTGATGGTGCGGGTCGTGAGGCCAAGGGCGAAAGCTGAGTGCAACACCTGAGCTCAGTATTTCTCTAGCTCCCTTCTTTTGGGGTTTGCAATAAGCCTATGCTTGCCAGCCACAGAACGGGAGAACATGACCGATGACAAAACGGTTGCTACTGATGAGCGCAGCTTGCCTGGTACTGCTCCAAGGCTGCGCCGGGCGCCCGGAGCAGGCCGCTGAAAGCGACCCGGCCAAGGTCCGTGCCCAGCTGCTGCGCCTGCTGCCGGCGCAGCTCAAGGACCGTCAGGGCTGGGCCGAGGACATCCAGGTGGCGTTCCAGGCCCAGGCTATCGCGCCGAGCAAGACCAACCTGTGCGCCGTGCTGGCGGTGACCGAGCAGGAGTCCACTTTCAACGCCGACCCGCAGGTGCCCAACCTGGGCCGTATCGCCCGTGAGGAAATCGACCGCCGCGCCGTGCGCCTGCATATCCCCAAGCTGCTGGTCGACGGTGCGCTGCAGACTACCTCCAGCAACGGCAAGACCTACCAGCAGCGGCTGCTCGCCGTGCGCAGCGAAAAACAGCTCAGCGCCCTGTATGACGAAGTGATCGGCCGGCTGCCCCTCGGGCGGACCCTGCTCGACGGCCTCAACCCGGTGCACACCGGTGGGCCGATGCAGGTCAGCATCGACTTTGCCGAGCAGCATGCCAAAGGCTACCCCTACGCCTATCAAGGCACGATTCGCCAGGAAGTGTTCAGCAGGCGCGGCGGCATGTACTTCGGCATCGCCCACCTGCTGGGTTACC
Organism: Pseudomonas sp. ES1; assembly: GCF_050586605.1. Taxonomy (NCBI): domain Bacteria; kingdom Pseudomonadati; phylum Pseudomonadota; class Gammaproteobacteria; order Pseudomonadales; family Pseudomonadaceae; genus Pseudomonas; species Pseudomonas sp. ES1. The sequence continues at coordinate 209,535 of NZ_JBOBDM010000001.1, forward strand.
CCACCCACTACGAGCGCCCGCTGTACCGCTTCGCCGACTTCAACGCCGGCTGGTACGCCAGCCGCAACGCGGCGTTCCAGGCGGCGTTGGGCCGCGCCAGCGTGACCACCCTGGCACTGGACGGCGACCTGATCGCTCCCGGTGCGATCCTGCCCGGCAAGACCGAGCAGGCGGCGCGCAAGCTGGGGCCGAAACTCGGGCTGCGCAACCCGCAGATCCGCGCGCAGCTGGAGCAGGAGGGTAGCCTGGAGCTTGAAGAAACCGAGCTGTACCAAGGCGTGTTCCGGCTGGCCGAAGCCAAGGCAGGCAAGCCGTTGCCGCGCGCGGTGCTGCCGGGGATCGAGCTGAAAAGCCCGAAGATCACCCGCAAGCTGACCACGGCCTGGTTCGCTGGCCGGGTGGACGAGCGCTACCAGCGTTGCATGCAGCGCTGATGCCCCCGATTAAGGGCCTCAATTGGGGGATCTTCCCCGATTGCTAACCACTGCAAATCTCAAGTTATTGAAATAAAAAGAGAATTTTAGTGGCATGAGCCTTGCTCACCTCCCCGCAGAGTCCTTGCGCCCCACGGAGGTGACCCATGACGACCCCTCGCAAAGGCCCCGCCCTGACCACCTTGATACTGGCCCTGCTGGGCTGGCAGGAAAGCGGCGAAGCGGCCGTGCAATGCCAGCGCACCCTGACTGCCAATGTGGTGGCCCTCGACCAGCCGCTGATGTACAACCGCCTCGGCGCGCAGAATGCCAACGGCATGCTGTTCGCCCTGCGCCAGGATGTGGTGGACGAGCACCTGGTGCCGCTGAGCAAAGGCGGCGCGGCCGTCCCCGGCAAGGTCACCCTGCGCCCGGACAAACGCCCGCGGCCGATCGTGCTACGGGTGGCTGCCGGTGACTGCCTGACGGTCAACCTGACCAACCTGCTGGCCTACCAGGCCAACCCCAACAAGCACGGCATCGAACCCGAGGAGCCCGAAGGCGAGGAGGGTGAAGAGGTCGAGTTGCCGGAAGCTGAAGGCGGGGAGCACTTCATCGCCGACGAGCAGGTCAGCGACCGCCACGTCGGCTTCCAGGTCAACGGCATGCAGGCGGTCACCAGCATCGCCGACATCGCCGCCAACACCGGGCGCAATGGCAACTTCCTGGTCGCCCCGGGGGGCACCCGCAGCTACACCCTGTACGCCGAGCGCGAAGGCGCCTTCGCCGTCACTAGCCAGGGCGCCACCTTCGGCGGCCAGGGCGGTGCCGGCAACGTCGCCAACGGTTTGTTTGGCCAAGTGGCGGTAGTGCCCAAAGGTGGGCGCACCTACCGCAACACCCTCACCGAAGAAGAAATGCGCCTGGCTACCACCGGCCGCACCGCCACTGGCCAGCCGGTGATTAACTACGAAGCACGCTATCCCCAGCAGGAACCCTGGATCGCCGAAGGCAAGGCCGGCAAGCCGATCATCGCCATGGTCGACGGCAACGAGATCCTCAACAGCGAGACCGACGCCATCGTCATGGGCCCCAACCCCGACGGCAGCTTCCCCAAGAACACCTACCCGCTGGAAAGCGTCGGCAAGCGCAACCCGGCGCTGCCCAACCGCCTGGAAGCGTTCCGCGACTTCGCCGCGCAGTTCGCCGACGAAGTGGCCGGCACCCAGGCCTTCCCCGGCTACTGGGCGGACCCGGTGATGGGCCATGTGCTGGAGCCGACCCGCGACTCGTTCATGATCAACTACGGCTCCGGCGGCATGGGCGCCGAGGTGGTGGCCAACCGGCTCGGCGTAGGGCCGATGCATGACTGCCTGTCGTGCGCCTACGAGGAGTTCTTCCTCAGTGCCCATACGGTCGGCGATATCGGCACCCTGGTGGACATCCCGGCCAACGTCGGCCTGGAACGCATCCGCCCGGGCGAAGTACCGCCGGCCAGCGTCACCGGGGTCAAGGCCACCATGGCCTTGTACCCGGCTGAGCCGGCCAACGTGCACCACAGCTACATCGGTGACTTCACCAAGTTCCGCAACACCCACAACGGCCACGAGCAGCACATCTTCCACCTCCACGGGCACCAGTGGCTGTTCAACCCCAACGACGACAACTCCGACTACATCGACGCCCAGGGCATCGGCCCGGGCGTGGGCTACACCTACGAAATCGCCAACGGCGGTTCGGGCAACCGCAACCGGGTCGCGGGCGATGCCATCTACCACTGCCACTTCTACCCGCACTTCGCCCAGGGCATGTGGGCCATGTGGCGGGTGCACGATGTGTTCGAGCCCGGTACCCGGCTCGAGGTCAGCGGCGAGGGCGAGAACGGCTTCCACAGCACACCGTTCGCCCTGCGCAGCGGCAAGCCGGCCAATGGCGCGCGGGCCTTGCCCGACGGTGAGATCATCGCCGGCACGCCGATCCCGGCCATCGTGCCGCTGCCGGGCAAGGCCATGGCGCCGATGCCGGGCAAGGTCACCGTGGTGCCCAAGCTCGGCGAGACGCAGGTAGCCCAGCATGACGACGATGACCAGGAGGAGGGCGACGACGATCATTCGAATCAGCCTGCTACCCCCCGCGCCGTGGGCTCCCTGGCCCTGGTCGATCGCAGCGAAAGCAACCGCAACGCCGACGGCAGCCTGAAAAACCCCGGCTATCCGTTCTGGATCGGCGGCATGGAAAGCAGCGTCGGCCAGCGCCCGCCAACCCCGCCGCTGGACATGCTCGACCCGACCCTGGCGCGCCAGCTCAAGGACAGCGGCAAGGCACTGTGGGCCAACCTCGACGCCAACCAGGTCGATGGCTGGGACGGTGGCCTCGGTCGCCACGCCCTGGACGGCGTGTCTGCCGGTGGCGAGGCGGTCACCACCACCACCCGGCTGGACTTCTCCAAGGTGCTGCACAAGGCCAAGCCGATCTACCTGCCCGAAGAGGGCACCGAGGTGGAACAGGCGGCCATGCAGTTCCACGCCAAGGCCGAACACCCAAGCTTCGCCCTGGTCCCCGGCGGCGCGCCGGTGGCCAAGGCGTTTCGCACCAACGGCGCCTTGCCCACCGCCGGCGCGCCGTTCTACGAGCCCTGCATGGATGACCGTGGCAAGCGCCTGACCCAGTCGTCCGGGGTGGGCGAGTTCAACAGTGGCGAGACCCTGACCGGCATGAGCTTCCGCGGCTCGTCCGCCTTTACCGCCGACCGGCCACGCATCTACAAGGCCGCCAACATCCAGTTCGACGCGGTGTACAACAAGGTCGGCTACCACTTCCCGCAGGCGCGCATCCTCGCCCTGTGGGAGGACGCTTGGCCTGTGATCACCAAGCAGCGCCCGCCGGAGCCGCTGGTGATGCGCATGAACACCTTCGACTGCACCCAGTACGTGCACACCAACCTGATCCCGTCGTTCTATGAAATGGACGACTACCAGGTGCGCACCCCCACCGACGTGATCGGCCAGCACATCCACCTGCCCAAGTGGGACCTGACCGCCGCCGACGGCTCGGCCAACGGCTGGAACTACGAGGACGGCATCCTCTCGCCCGGCAGCGTGGTCGAGCGCGTGCAGGCTATCCGCAGCTTCAACAACTGCACCGAGGGCGATGCCCGCGAAGGCACCGCCGCCTGCCCGAAAGCCAAGCAGCACCCGTTCTTCGGCCGCTTCGGCCGGGCCGACTGGCTGGGTGCGCGCACCGCCATGCAACGCTGGTTCGCCGACCCTCTGGTCAACGTGCATAACGTCGACCGTGGCCTGGGCACCATCTTCACCCACGACCACCTTGGCCCATCGACCCACCAGCAGCTTGGGCTGTACGCCACCGTGCTGGCGGAGCCTGCCGGGTCTACCTGGTACCACGCCGAAACCGGCGAGCAGCTGTACAACCCGGCGACTCGCCAGGACGGCGGGCCGACCTCGTGGCAGGCGGTGATCCAGACCGGCGACCACGACGGCGACGGCAAGAACGACAGCTACCGCGAGTTCTTCCTCGAATACAGCGACTTCCAGCACGCCTATGAAGCCGGTGTGTACGTGGGCGCCGGCCCCAACGGCATCCCCGACGGGCAGAGCTACCCGGCCACCGCCGACAGCTTCCGCTACGCCATCAACCCACCGGTGCGCCAGGCCGCCTCCAACCTGCTGGAGTCGGTGGTCGAGTCCCGTGGCGGGCTGAACCCCGGTTGCCCAAGCCGGCCGTGCCCGCAGGCGATCTCGGTGGATGACCCCGGCATGTTCGTCGTCAACTACCGCAACGAGCCCCTGGCCCTGCGCGTGTTCGACCCGAACAAGGTCGGCCCGGACGGCAAGCGCGGCATGCAGGCCGACGGCCTCGGCGGCGACCTGGCCTACGCCCTGCAGTCGCGCACCGACCGCGCCATCCCGGCGATGAACCTGGCGCCCTCGGCGATCACCCAGGCGGTTGGCCCCACCGGCGGCACCACGCAGTTCCCGCCGCACATCAACAAGGCCGGCAGCGAGCCGGGCGACCCGTTCACGCCGATGCTGCGCACCTACAGCGGCGACAACGTGCGCCTGCGCCTGCATGCCGGCGGCCATGAAGAGGAGCACAACGTCACCCTGCACGGCGTGAAGTGGCTGCAGAACGGCTCAGGCTTCGGCAACAGTTCCAACTCCGGGTGGAAGTCGTCGCAGATGATCGGCATCTCCGAGCAGATGGGCTTCATGGCGCCGGTGTCGATGATCTCCAGCTCCGCCGCCACCAACGGTGACTACCTGTACTCGATGGACGCTGCTCTGGAAGGCTACTGGAACGGTATCTGGGGCGTGATGCGCAACTACACGGCCCAGCGCGCCGACCTGTTCGCGCTGCCCAACAACCCGCAGCCGGTGGCCATGCGCAACACCGTCAACTTCGACGGCGTCTGCCCGAAAACCACGGCCAACGCCAATGGCGTGGGTACCCGGCCGACGGTCAAGCGCAGCTACGAGATCGCCGCGGCCCTGGCCAACGACATCCTCGAGAACCGCCACGGCGTGAGCATCAACGACCCGGCCGGCATCGGCCAGCATGTCGGCGGCGCGCTCAAGGCCAACGGCGGCACCCTGGTGTTCAACAGCCGCCGTACCAGCATCCCGCTGGTCAGCGGGGTCGACCCTGAGGATGGCGAGCCCTTCACCATCGGCGGCCACAGCGCGCCGCTGCACGACCCGACCGCGGTGCTGTACGTGCGCAAGGCCGACCTCGACCCGGGCACCGGCAAGCTCAAGGCCGGGGTGCCGGTGGAGCCGCTGGTGCTGCGGGCCAACGCCGGCGACTGCATCAGCATCACCCTGGAGAACCGCCTGCCGCTGGTGATGCCTGATCTGCCGAGCACCGCCGTGATGCAGAACGTGGTCAAGCGCGACCGCTTCGACGGTGAAGGCTCCACCGCCTTCAACAACAACCTGATGCGCCCCTCCAGCCACGTGGGCCTGCACGCCCAACTGCTGGCCTACGACATCACCAAGTCCGACGGCGCCAACGTCGGCGCCAACCCGGTGCAGACCGTACCGCCCCGGGCCGGCAACAGTGGTGCCTACCCGAGCCGGGTGTACCAGTACTACGCCGGGCACCTGGAGCGCGAAGGCAAACCCACCCTGCAGCTGGGGCGCACGGTGGACAACATCAACACCACCGCCATCGAGTTCGGCGGCCTCAACCTGGCCCCGGCGGACTTCATCAAGCAGCCGCAGAAGGGCCTGGTCGGAGCCATGAGCATCCTGCCGCAGACCGCCACCTGGACCGAGGACGCGGCCAGCCGCGCCCAGGCCACGGTCAAGGTCAGCGGCCAGCCCGACTACCGCGACTTCGTCACGGTGTGGCAGCGTTCGCTGAACATGCGCTGGGCCGACGGCCGCCCGGTGGAGGGCATCGCCACCGAAGGCAACGGCGTGCCGGGGGATCCGAAGGACAACGGCAACATGGCCATGAACTACAAGACCGAGCCGCTGTGGTTGCGCTTCGGCCTGGCGCCGGACGCGCCGTTCGGTCATGCCGACGGCCTGGGCTTCGCCGACGTGCCCAACGCGCACATGGCCTACAGCAATGCCCTGGTTGGCGGCGATCCGCAGACCCCGGTGCTGTACGCCAAGCCTGGGCAGCCGCTGCGCAAGCATGTGCTGATGCCCAGCGGTGGCAGCCGCGGTATTACCTACCAGCTTGATGGGCACCTGTGGCCGCTGCACAACTACCAGGCCGAGAAGAGCGATATCGACGGCTACCCCATGGGCTTGCCGGGCATTGGTTCGGTGCGCTTCGGCTACAACCCCATGGCGATGTATATCGGCGCGCAGGAGAGCGTGCTGCCGGCGGCGCACTTCAGCTTCATGCTGTCCAGCGCCGGGGGCGGGAATGCGGTGCCGGGGGATTACCTGTTCCGCGACTATGCGGCGTACGGGAACATGTCGGGGTTGTGGGGGATCTTGCGGGTGACCGATGAGCCACCGCCGGCGACGGCACCGGCGCAGTAGGGGGAGAGGTGTTGGAGGGCCGCCGCGGGGGATCGCGGCGGTCTTTTGTTTTTTTGGGGGGGCAGGGGGCATGGCGGGAGATTGGGTGAGGGCCACCAGGTGGCTGCCGAAGTTTTTGCAGCGCCTATGAGATCGAGCGCCGCCCGCGCGGCGCATCGCTGGCAAGCCAGCTCCCACAGTTTGTTTCGGGCCAGTTATTCCTGTGAAAGTACCGGCGCCTGCCTTGGCGCATGCCTCGAGTCATGTGGGGCGGCGGCAACTCCCACGCTGAAAGCGCGTCGTACCAACAAGGCGGACAGTGATGAACTTTCAGGAGTAACTGGCCCGAAACAGATGTGGGAGCTGGCTTGCCAGCGATGCGCCGCGCGGGCGGCGCTCGATCTTGAGAGCGCTGCAGATCTGTCGCCCTGCATCTGTTAGCCCTCATGCGATTTCAAGACAGGCCCTTGGGCGTCACACCGCCGGCCCCGGCTTCGGGGAATCGTCTTGGGGGAACCTCCCCAACCCTCTCGGGTTGTTATTCCAACTAACTGATAAATAACAATATTATTCCTGGCATAGCGCTTGCTACAGCCTCCGCAGACCCTTGTCTTCCCTGGAGGTGCAGCATGGTTATCCCGCTTTCTGTCATAGCCCCGTGCGTGCACGCCTGCCTCTTGGTCGACAAGGGTACCTGCCCATGAACCGCAAACTGCGCCCCGCCTACATGGGGCTTGTGCTGGGCTGGGCGCTGATCGGCCTGGGCGTCGCCTACGAAAAACTCTGGTGCGACCCGCGCGAGCTGCTGCAGGAGCCCGCCGACCCGCAAGCCCTGCACCGCCTCAGCCGCGACGGGGTGACAGTGGAGTTCGAGGCGCGGCCATTGGCCGGCGCCCAGTTGCGCGAAGGCGACTTCGCCAGTATCCGCTTCAAGGTCAGCGACCAGGCCAGCGGCCAACCGCTGTCGGGGATGGCCCCGGGGGCCTGGTTGGACCCGGCGCAGTCGGCGCCGGTGGGCGACCGTGACAGCAGCTGCAAGGCGCGGGTGGCGCTGTTCCTCAAGAGCAGCATCGGCGCCCGGCCATTGCTGGACCTCAACAGCTACTTCCTGCTGGTGCTGAACAAGGACGCCAGCCTCACGGTGATCGACCCGACGGTGTCGGTGGGCGGGGTGACCAGCACCCTGGCGCGCATCGATTTGCCGGGCCGGCCCATGGACTGGGTCGCCACCCGCGACGACCGCCAGGTGTTCGTGTCCATGCCCGAGCGCAACCAGGTGGCCTTGATCGACACCGAAACCTTCCGCCGCGTGGCCACCCTCGATGCCGGCGAACAGCCCCTGCGCGTGGCCCTGCAGCCAGACCAGCGCCTGCTGTGGGTGGGCAACAACAGCAGCGACCCGGGCAAGGGCGGGGTGACAGTGATCGACGTGCCCAGCCGCACCATGCTCAAGACCTTCATCACCGGCTCCGGCCACCACGAGATCGCCTTCAGCGCCGACTCGCGCTTTGCCTTCGTCAGCAACCGCGACGGCGGCACCCTGAGCGTGATCGACACCGCGGCCATGCGCCTGGTGCAAACCCTCAAGGTGGGCTCGCACCCGCTGTCGGTGGCCTACTCGGCGCTGTCCCAGGCGGTGTACGTGGTCGATGGCCAGGAGGGCACGGTGCGGGTGATCGACGCCCGCAGCCACCATGTGCGCCACACGGTCCAGGCCGAACCGGGGCTGGGGCCGATGCGGTTCAGCAGCGACGGACGTTTTGGCGTGGTGCTCAACACCCTGGAGAACCAGGCGCTGGTGATCGACGCCAGCAACGACCAACTGATCCACCGCATCCCGGTGGCCGCCGAGCCCTACCAGCTGACTTTCACCAAGGGCTATGCCTACGTGCGCGGCCTGGCCTCGCCGAAAGTCAGCATGATCAACCTGGCCAGCCTCGGCCAGGGCCGCACGCCGATCGTCCAGGGTTTCGAGGCCGGCCCCGCGGCGCCGCGCCAGGCTGGCGACCTGCCGCTGGCCCAGGGGGTGAGCGTGTCGCGCGACGACAATTCGGTGTTCGTGGTCAACCCGGTGGACAACACCACCTACTTCTATGCCGAAGGCATGAACGCGCCGATGTCGGGCTACAACAACCGCGGCCACCAGGCCCGCGCGGCTATCGTCATCGACCGCAGCCTGCGCGAGGTGGCGCCGGGGGTGTACGGCTCCACGGTCAAGCTGCCGGCGGCCGGCACCTTCGATGTGGCCTTCCTGCTCAACCAGCCGCAGATCATCCACTGCTTCAGCACCGACGTGGCGGCCTTGCCGGACGCCGGCTTGCGCAAGGTGGTGCATGCCGAGTTCCTCGGCACCGAACAGCCCTTGCTGCAGCACAGCCCGTTCGTGGCCCAGGTGCGCATCCTCGGCGAGGACGGCAAGCCACGCCCGGGCCTGCGCGACCTGAGCTTGCGCTACTTCCTTGCGCCGTCGTCGCTGCCGCGCAGCCTGCCGCTGACCGAGGTGGGCGAGGGCGTCTACCAGGCCTCGCTGGAGCTGGCCGAAGCCGGCGCCTGGTACCTGCATGTGCAGTCGCCCAGCCTGGGGCGCAAGTTTGCCGAAGACAACTACACCAGCCTGCGCGTGCTGCCGGCCGCCACGGCGCCTACCGCTTCCCAAGGGGAACCCAGGAGTCTGCGATGAACCCTGTCGATGCCGGAAAACTGTTTGCCCTGAGCCTGCTGCTGGCCAGCAACCTGGCCCTGGCCCACGCCGGCCATGATCACAGCGACGCGCCCCAGGCACCGCCCGCCGCCCACCAGGAAAAAGCCAGCGTGCGCTTTGCCGATGTCGCGCTGCTGGACCAGAACGGCATGCCGGTGCGCCTGGAAAAGGATCTGGTGGGCGATCACCTGGTGGTGATGGGCTTCATCTACACCAGCTGCACCACGGTGTGCCCGGTGGTCTCGTCGATCATGGGCAAGGTCCAGCAGCAGTTGGGTGGGCGGGTGGGAGAGGAAATCCGCCTGGTGTCGATCAGCGTCGACCCCCAGCGCGACGACGCCAAACGCCTGGCCGACTATGCCAAGGCGTTCCAGCGCGGCCCGGGCTGGAGCTGGCTGACCGGGTCACCCTACGCCATCACCGAGACGCTCAAGGGGCTGGGTAGTTTCAGCGCCAACCTCAGCGAGCACCCGCCACTGATCCTGGTGGGTGACGGGCGCAGCGGGCATTGGACGCGCTTCTACGGCTTCACCGACCCCAACGTGCTGATCACCGAGGTCAATCGCCTGAGCGCGCGGCGGGTACATGCCAAGAGCACGGCGATCGCCGGCAAAGAGGTGCAGCCATGAGCAGCCTGAGCACACGCCGCGCCAGCATGCGCGGCTTCGACTGGGTGGTGCTGGGGGCCTGCCTGTGGATCCTCGCTTCGGTGGCGCTCGCCCACGAGGGCCATGCGCCAGCGCCGGCGCCGCAGCCGGCACCGCAGGCCATGGTGAGCGGTGGCGGCACCCGTGATGCGCAGACCTGGTTCACCGACACCGTGCTCAAGGATCAGAACGGCCGCGAGCTGCGCTTCTACAGCGATGTGTTGAAGGACAAGGTGGTGATGCTCAACGTGATCTTCACCCACTGCAACGACGCCTGCCCGCTGATCACCCGCAAGCTACGGGAAGTGCGCGAGGCCATGGGGCCCGAGTTGGCGGGGCAGGTGACCTTCGTTTCGGTCAGCAGCGACCCGCTCAACGACACCCCGCAAGTGCTCAAGGCGTTTGCCGAGAAGCAGGGAGTGGACGGGCCGAACTGGCTGTTTCTCACCGGTGACAAGGCCAACGTCGACCTGGTGCTGGGGCGCCTGGGGCAGTTTTTGCCCAGCCCCGAGCAGCACTCCACGCAGTTGATTGCCGGTGACGTGGCCGGCAAGCGCTGGAGCAAGATCCGCCCCGACGCACCGCCCGCCGCCATTGCCCAGCGCATGCAGCTGCTGGCCCAACCGCTGGCGGGGCGGTGAACGTCATGTCCGGCGCAGGGGCGCTCTACTTGCGCTGGCTTTGCTGGCCCTATCGCTGGCAAGCCAGCTCCCACAGGTATCAGGCCCCCCCTGTGGGAGCTGGCTTGCCAGCGATAGGGCCGGAACAGGTGAAGCAAGTCTCTGCGCGAATCATGGGGCTGGCACTGTGGATGGCCCTGTGCTCCCCAGCCCTGGCCCTGGACCTCAGCGCACACGAACAAGCCGGCAAACGCCTGTACCGCGAAGGCGTCTCCAGCAGCGACGCCCAACTGCAGGCCCGGGTCGGGGCCAGCGACATCAACGTGCCGGCCAGCGTGCTGCCCTGCGCCAGTTGCCACGGCAACGATGGCCGTGGCCGCGCCGAGGGTGGCGTGCGCCCGCCCAGCCTGGACTGGCAGCGCCTGGCCCTGGCGCAGGGCGAGCGCGAAACCAACAGCCGGCGTTACCCGGCCTACAGCGACGCCAGCCTGGCGCGGGTGATCCGCACCGGCATCGACCCGGCCGGCAATCGCCTGGACCCGGCCATGCCGCGCTTCGAGCTGAGCCTGGCCGACCAGCGCAACCTCACCGCGTACCTCAAGCGCCTGGCCGATGAACGCGACCCGGGCGTGGAGGAGGGCGTGCTGCGCCTGGGCACCCTGCTGCCCCAGAGCGGGCCCTTGGCCGAGGCCGGGCGGGTGGTGCAGGCGGTGCTGGAAGATGGCATCGCGCAGCTCAACCAGCAGGGCGGCCTGCATGGCCGGCGCCTGCAATTGATAACGGCCGACCCCGGCTTTGACGCAGCGGGCACTGCCAGGGCGCTGGACACACTGCTGGTACAAGAGCGGGTGTTCGCCCTGATCGCACCGCTGGCGCCCTGGCTCGACAGCCGCGCGCTGGCGCAGGCCGGCGTGCCGCTGATCGGCGCCACCCCACGCGATGGCGGCAGCGCGCAGGTATTCGACCCGTTGCCCGGCCTGCCCGAGCAGTTGCTCAGCGTGGCGCTGCATGCCCGCGAGGCCCTGGGCCTGGCGCCCGATGCGCTGCAGGTGGTGTATGCCGGCGACGATCAGGCCGCTGCCGCCGCGGCCCTGCATCAACGCCTGAGCCAGCTGGGCATGCAGCCACCGCCGGTACAGGCCTTCGATGGCCAGGCGGTGACGGGCGAGGGCATCCTCTACCTTGGCCGCGCCCAGGGCTTCAGTGAATTGGCCGCCGCGCTGCAGGCCCAAGGCCGCCAGCCCTATCTGCTGGCCGCCTCGGCCCAGGTCGCCGGCAGCTTGCCGGGCCTGCCGGCGCAATGGTCGCAACGGCTGTTGCTGGCCTATCCCTTCGTCCCCGGCGACTGGACCGCCGAGGGCCGCGCCGCCTTGGCTGCTGTGCAGCAACGCCAGGGCCTGGATGCGCGCCAAGCCGCGTTGCAGGTCAACACGCTGTGCGCCTGGCGGCTGCTGGTCGAAGCGCTCAGGCAGGTGGGCCGTGATGCCAGCCGCGAGCAACTGGTCAACGCCCTGGAGCAACTGCATGGCGTGAACACCGGCCTGACCCCGGCATTGGGTTTCGGCCCGGGGCGGCGCCAGGGCCTGGCCGGTGCCCATGTGGTGGCGGTAAGCCTGCCGGGCCCAGGCTTCAAAGAAGTGGCGGCGTACCGCGCCGTACCCGACACCCCTTGAACGGAGGTTGCCATGCGCGTGCTGATGATGTGGCTGCTGTTGCTGCTGGCCTCGACCAGCCAGGCCGATGCGCCGGCGGCGCGGGTCAATGGCGTGGAGATCGGAGTGTTGCGCCTGGAGCGTTATTTCAGCGAGTACCTGGTCGCCCAGGGCCGGGCGGTGACCAGCATCCGCAACCCCAACCTGTACCAGCGCCTGCGCGAGCAGGCGCTGGACGAGTTGATCGACAAAGAACTGCTGTGGCAGGAAGCGGGGCGCCTGGGTATCGTCATCGACGACCAGCAGGTCGACGCGCACATTGCCGGGCTGCAGGCGGCATTCGGCAGCCCGGCGCTGTTCGAGCGGCGCCTGCAGGAGGCCGGCTTCGATCGCCCAGGCTTCGCTGACTACACTCGACATGAACTGGCCGCCCAGCTGGCGTTCGCCCAGCTGACCGCGGTCGAGGAACCCACAGCTGCCGAAGTCGCGGCCTTCCACCAGGCCAATCGGCACAAGCTGCAAGGAATGCAGAACCAAAGTGATAATACGTCTGTCTTACCCGAACAAGGCCAACGCCTGGCCAGGGACGCGCTCGTCGCGCAATTGCAGGCCCAGGCGCGGCAATCGGTGCGCCAACGTTTGCGCGAATCCGCTACAGTGGAGCGCCCCGACTGAGGCCGTGACGGGCAATTCCCCACTAGTGGGGGAACCCCGCAAGGCAAAGTGCCATCAGCGTCCCCGGTTGTGGGGAAGCGCCTGCACGCACGCCCCAACCACGTAAAAGATATTCAACAAAATCAATGCTTTATTAGATTCGCGCAACAGCCCTTCATGCCTGGCACGAAGCCTGCTCAAGCCTCTACAAGGCCGCACTTCGCAGACCGGGAAACCGGGCAGTTCATGGGAGTGGACCTTGGTGAACAGAGTATTGGTAGTCGATGACGAACAGACCCTTGCGCAGAACCTGCAGGCGTATTTGCAGGCGCAAGGCCTGGAGGTCCATCTCGCCCACGACGGTACCAGTGGTATCGAACAGGCCGAGAAGCTGGCGCCGGATGTGATTGTGCTGGATTACCGCTTGCCCGACATGGAGGGGTTTCAGGTTCTGCAGACCGTGCGCAGCCACAGGCAATGCCACTTCGTGTTGATCACCGCCCACCCCACCGTCGAGGTGCGTGAGCGGGCCGCCGAACTGGGAGTGAGCCATGTGCTGTTCAAGCCGTTCCCGCTGATGGAACTGGCCCGCGCGATCTTCGACCTGATGGGCATCGAGCGCCAGCGCAGGGCCACGGATTCTCCCGCCGAGGGGTTCGTCGAACGACGCCAGAACAGGAACGATGCGTTCCCCCTGCAGTTGTACGATGGCAGCTGGGTGCTGGCCGACCGCCGACGTAATGGCGCCAGGCCCCCTGAATCTGACGACGAGCAACTGCTGACCGGGGAATAGCGGCGCCCAAGGCCCACCTGCCTGCGGCGCCGCCCCTGAGCGGAGTTGCAGGCCATGTCCCAGGCATTCGATGTGTGCAGTACCGGCCCCATCGCCGGCAAGCCGGCTCCCACAGGGAGCATGGCGGACATGGCCTCTGTGGGAGCTGGCTTGCCAGCGATGAGGCCGGAACAGGCAACGCACACCACCCCATACCCCCGCGACCTGTTGGCCCAGGCCCGCACCCAGTCCGGCGAAGAGCGCCTGCTGGCCTGCCTGGAACGCCTGGCCGGCGATACCCCCGCCACCTTCACCCAACGCCTGGCCACCACCCTGCATTACCCGCTGCTGGGCACCCAGGCGCTGTTCGCCTGCACCCCGGCCTTCCAGCGGGTCAGCCTGGCCCAGTGCCTGAAACGCGAATTCGCCCTGGTCGAACACCAGGGTGAGCTGATCGGTGTCTTCGCCGACCCCTTCGACAGTGCTCGCCTGGCCTGGATCGATGACTGCCTGCAGGGCGCGCCGCTGTACCTGGCGCACGCCGCCGACCTGGCCGCATTCCTCGCCCGCCACGAAGAGAGCTTCCACGCCGTCGACTCGCTCGACCATGAGGTCGAGGTCGGCGGCGAGGCCGACACCCTGCAACGGCTGTCGCTGACCAGCATCAGCGAGGACCAAAGCCGGGTGGTCAAGCTGGTCAACTCGACCCTCTACGATGCCCTCAAGCAGCATGCCAGCGACATTCACCTGGGCATGACCGGCCAGGGCCTGACCATCAAATACCGCATCGACGGCGTGCTCAACGGCGCCGGCAAGGCCAGTGGCAATGCCTTTGCCGAGCAGGTGATCTCGCGCATCAAGGTGATGGCCGAGCTGGACATCGGCGAGAAGCGCGTGCCCCAGGACGGCCGCTTCAAGGTGGCCATCGGCGAGCGGCAGATTGACTTCCGGGTGTCGATCATGCCGAGCATCTTCGGTGAGGACGCGGTGCTGCGGGTGCTCGACAAGCAGGACCTGTCCGACAAGGTCAGCGGCGTGCAGTTGCAGGCCCTGGGCTTCGAGGAACACACCCTGCGCGCCCTGCGCCGGCTGGCCGCCGAACCCTACGGGATGATCCTGGTCACCGGCCCCACCGGCAGCGGCAAGACCACCACGCTGTACGCCATGCTCAGCGAGATCAACCATGGCGTGGACAAGATCATCACCATCGAGGACCCGGTCGAGTACCAGCTGCCAGGGGTGCTGCAGATCCCGGTCAACGAGAAGAAAGGCCTGACCTTCGCCCGCGGCCTGCGCTCGATCCTGCGCCACGACCCGGACAAGATCCTGGTGGGCGAGATCCGCGACCCGGACACCGCGCAGATCGCCGTGCAGTCGGCGCTCACCGGCCACCTGGTGTTCACCACCATCCACGCCAACAACGTGTTCGACGTGATCGGCCGCTTCAGCCAGATGCAGGTCGACCCCTACAGCTTCGTCTCGGCGCTCAACGCCGTGCTGGCCCAGCGCCTGGTGCGCCTGGCCTGCACCCACTGCGCGGTGCCCTGCGAGGCCGACGACGAATTGCTCGCCGCCTCCGGGCTGAGCCGTGAAGGCGTGGCCGGCTGGCAGTTCGTTCGCGCCCAGGGCTGCGGTCAGTGCCGCGGCAGTGGCTTTCGCGGGCGCAGCGCCATCGCTGAACTGCTGCACCTGGACGACGACCTGCGCCAGCTGATCGTCGAGCGCCGCCCGCTCTCGCAGATCAAGCAACTGGCCTGTCAGCGCGGCCTGCGCCTGCTGCGCGCTTCGGCCCTGGACCTGGTCCGCACTGGCCGCACCACCCTCGAGGAGATCAACCGTGTCACATTCGTCAGCTGATCGGTATTGCGCCGTGCTCGGCGCAGAAGGTGTCGGCCTGGGTTGCTGGCACGGTAATCAACAGCCTTGGCTGGGCAGCCGCGCCTTCAGCTGCGACGCCGCGCAGCCGGCCTGGGCCGCCGCGCTGCACGCCCTCGGCGAGCTGCTGGGCGAACACCAGGTGCGCAGTGCGCCGCTGCGGGTGTTGCTGTCGGCCCGTTTCAGCCGCTTCTGCCTGGTGCCCTGGAGCGCAGCCATCGGCAGCCCGCGCGAGCTGGACGCCTACGCCCGGGCGTGCTTCGAGAACCTCTACGGCCAGGTGCTGGATGACTGGCGCATCGTGCTGTCGCCGGAGCCTGCCGGGGCCGCGCGCATTGCCACGGCACTGCCCGAGGCGCTGCTGCAAGGCCTGCAGGACCTCGGCCGGGACTACCGCCTGAGCCTGCGCTCGGTGCAGCCGTACCTGATGGCTGCCTACAACCGCTGCTCGGCGCAGCTGGCCCAGGGCGACTTCCTGTTCGTCCTCGCCGAACCGCGCCGCAGCGTGCTGCTGCTGGCCGCCGACGGTGCCTGGCAGCAGGTGCTGGCGCAAGGCTGCGCCGACACCGACCAGGCCTTGCAGGCGCTGATCGAGCGCACCTGCGAGCTGTATGGCGCGCAACCTCCCCAGGTGTACCTGCATGCGCCGGGGCGCCAGGTGGCCTCGACCCTCGCCGCGGTGCAGCTGTGCACGGTGGCCGGCGAGGCCGACCCGCTGTGCGCCATGTGGCGGGCGGTGGCCTGACATGCGCCGCCTAGAACTGGAATTCCAACCCCGCCACAGTGGCCCGCTGGCCTGGTCGCTGCTGGCCCTGGCCGGCGCCGTGCTGGCGGTACTGGTACTGGCCCAGCAGCAACTGGTGGGCGAACAGGCCGATCTGGAGGCCCGCGTGCACCAGCTGGAGCTCAAGCTCGGCCGCCGCCCGGCCACTGCCGGAGCGCAGAGCAGCGCGGTGATCCGCGAGCAGGCCGAGCGCCTGGCGCAGATGCGCAGCGTTTCGCAGCAACTGCAACGGCCCTGGCAGCAGCTGTTCGCCATGCTCGAGGCCATGCCCCAGGAAGACGTGGCGCTGCTCAGCCTCACCCCCGACGCCCGCAAGGGCCAGGTGCGCATCAGTGCCGAGGCCCGCAACCTCGAAGCCATGCTGCAGTACCACCAGCGCCTGGAGCGCAGCGCCGAGCTGAGCGACGTGTCGTTGCTCAACCACGAAGTGGTGGCGGGGCAGGCCGAGCACCCGGTGCGGTTCAACCTCACTGCCACTTGGGAGACCGGCCATGCGCGTCCCTAGCCTGATCCTTCACGAAGCGGTGCTGCGCCTGGGCCGGGTTGGCATGGCGGCGGTGCTGGTGGCAGTACTGGCATTGGCCGTGGCCCTGGCGGTTGTGCTGCCGCAGTGGCAAATGGTGCGCGAACTGCGCGCCAGCGAGGCCGACGCCAGCGTTCAGGTCAAGCGCCTGGAGCGCGGCGAGCTGAAAGTGCAGGCCAAGCCCGAACAACAGGTGCTCGACGACCTGCGTCAGCAACTGCCCGGCCAACCCCAGGCCAGTGAGCTGATCGAGCGCCTGTACCACCTGGCCAGCGCCGAACGCATCAGCCTGGCACGCGGTGAGTACGCCCTGGGTGTGGACCCGAAAACCCAACTGGCGCGCTACCAGATCGTCCTGCCGGTGCGCGGCAGCTACCCGCAGATCCGTGGCTTCCTCAAAGCGCTGCTGGCCCAGCTGCCGACCGTGGTGCTGGAAGACCTGGAGCTGCAACGCAAGCGTATCGGCGACCGTGAGCTCAACGGCCGGGTCCGCATGACCCTTTACCTGTCGAGGTCGTGATGAACATTCAGCGTGCGGTGATGTGGGCTGGGTTTCTGGGGCTTAGCGCCGCGCTGGCGTGGGCGCCGGGGCATTGGTTCGGCCAGGAGGCCGAGGTGGCGCCGATCGCCGGCAAGCCGGCTCCCACAGAGGGCGCGGCGCCTACAGAGCCTGTGGGAGCTGGCTTGCCAGCGATGGCGTCGGCACAGGCTTCCAGAGATCTGTTCCCGGCCCAGCAATGGACCGCCCCGCAAACCCTGGCCACCGTCACCGAACAACCCGTGGTCGCCACCCCCGTGGTGGTGGCCCCCAGCGCCCCGGAGCTGCCGTTCCAGTTCGTCGGCCGGCTAGGTGACCGCGACGACCTGCAGGTGTTCCTGCAGAACGGCGAGAAGCTCTACGTCGTGCGCCAGGGCGACGTGATCGAAGACACCTACCGCCTCGACCGGGTCTCGGCCACCGAGCTGAGCCTGGTCTACCTGCCACTGCACCAGCCACAGACCCTGTCTGTCGGGAGCGCACCATGAAGCCTTCGAAGTTGTGCAAGCCTGCTCCGTTCATGCTGCTGGCCCTGTGCGTGGCCATCGCTGGATGTGGCTCAAGCGGTGTACGCAAGGACAGCGCCGAGCTGATGAAAGAGGGGCAGTACGAGGCCGGCATCGCCCGCCTGGAAGAGGCCCTGCGCGATGACCCGCGCGACACCGAGCTGAACATCGCCCTGGCCCATGGCCGCCAGGCGGCGGTCGAGGCGCTGCTGACCCAGGCCGACAGCGACCGCATCCGCCATGACTTCGCCAGCGCCCGCATGGGCTATGGCCGGGTGCTGACCATCGAGCCGAACAACCGCCGCGCCCAGGAAGGCATCCGCCAGCTGGAACTGATCCGCACCCTCGACGAGCGCGTGGCCCTGGGCCAGGCCGCGCTGCGCCAGGGCGACCTGTTCGGCGCCGAGCGCTACATGCGCGAAGTGCTGCGCCTGGACCCCCAGAACCAGAAGGGCATGACCCTGCGCAGCGACATCGAGAACGTCCAGGCGCGCACCGCCACGCCATACCCGCAGCTGCGCAGCAAGCTGGATCGCCCGGTCACCCTGGAATTTCGCGACGCCAACCTGAAGACCATCTTCGAGGTGCTGGCCCAGGTGGCCGGGATCAACTTCATCTTCGACAAGGACCTGCCCCCGGGCATGAAGGCCACCATCTTCGTGCGCGACGTGCGCATCGAGGATGCCGTGGCCCTGCTGCTGGAGCAGAACCAGCTGCGCCAGAAGATCGTCAACGACAACACCTTGCTGCTGTACCCCGACTCGCCGCAGAAGACCAAGGACTACCAGGAACTGGTGATGCGCACCTTCTACCTCACCAGCATCGACGCCAACACCGCGCTGAACATGGTCAAGACCATGCTCAAGACCCGCGACGTGTTCGTCGATGAGCGCCTCAACACCCTGACCATGCGCGACACCTCGGATGCCATCCGCATGGCCGAAAAACTGCTGCAGTCGCAGGATCAGTCCAACCCCGAGGTGGTGCTGGAAGTGGAGGTGATGGAAGTGGCCACCTCGCGCATCCTCGACCTTGGCCTGCAATGGCCCAATACCTTCGGCGTGCTGAGCAACGACGGCAAGCCGGTCAGCGTGCTCGACCAGCTCAAGGGCATCGACTCCAGCCGCATCAGCATCTCGCCGGCGCCGCAGGCCAAGATCAACGCCCAGGACAAGGACATCAACACCCTGGCCAGCCCGGTGATCCGCGTCAGCAACCGCGAGCAGGCGCGTATCCACATCGGCCAGCGGGTGCCGATCATCAGCGCCACCTCGGTACCGTCCACCCAGGGGCCGGTGATCACCGAGAGCGTCACCTACCTCGATGTCGGCCTTAAGCTTGAAGTGCAGCCCACCGTGCACCTGAACAACGAGGTGGCGATCAAGGTGGCGCTGGAGGTGAGCAACGCGACCCCGCTGGAGGCTACCCGCCAGGGCACCATCCCGGTTCAGGTCGACACCCGCAACGCCCAGACCAGCCTGCGCCTGCACGACGGCGAAACCCAGGTGCTGGCGGGCCTTGTGCGCAACGACCACAACGCCAGCGGCAACAAGATCCCCGGCCTTGGCGACATCCCCGGCCTGGGCCGGCTGTTCGGCAGCAACAAGGACGACATGAGCAAGTCCGAGCTGGTGCTGGCGATCACCCCACGCATCGTGCGCAACCTGCCGTATCAGAGCCCGTCGGACATGGAGTTCGGCACCGGCACCGAGTCCAGCCTGCAGGTGCGCCAGATGGCGCTGCCGGTACCGAGCGAGGCGCTGCCGACCGATACGGACGCCGAACCCGCCGCCCAGGGCCAGATGGCCGTGGTCCCGACCCACGTGGTGCCACGGCCATGAAACGCCGCCAGCAGGGCTTCAGCCTGATCGAGGTGGTGCTGACCCTGGCGCTGCTCGGGCTGCTCGCCAGCATGGCCGCGCCATTGGCCGAAACCATGGTGCGCCGTGGCAAGGAGCAGCAACTGCGCGAGGCGCTGTACCAGATCCGCGACGCCATCGACGCCTACAAGCGCGCCTTCGACGCCGGCTACATCGAGAAGCGCCTGGACGGCAGCGGCTACCCGCCGAACCTGCAGGTGCTGGTGGAAGGCGTGCGCGATGTGCGCAGTGCCAAGGGCGCCAAGTTCTACTTCCTGCGGCGCATCCCGCACGACCCGCTGCTGGCGGCCAAGGCCGACGACGGCGGTGCCTGGGGCCTGCGCGCCTACGACAGCAGCGCGGACAACCCCCGGGAAGGCCAGGACGTCTTCGATGTGTACTCCAAGGCCCGCGGCAAAGGCCTCAACAACATCCCGTACGGGCAATGGTGACGCCGATGAAACCCAGCAAAGGCTTCACCTTGATCGAACTGCTGGTGGTGATGGCGATCATCGCCACCCTGATGACCATCGCCATGCCGCGCTACTTCAACAGCCTCGACGCCTCGCGCGAGGCCACCCTGCGCCAGAGCCTGGCGGTACTGCGCGAGGCCCTGGACCACTACTACGGCGACACCGGGCACTACCCCGACTCGCTCGACCAACTGGTGGAGCAGCGTTACCTGCGCAACACCCCGCTGGACCCGATCAGCGAACGCCGCGACAGCTGGCAGCTGGTGCCGCCGCCCGAAGGGGTGGCCGGCGGGGTGGCGGATATCAAGAGCGGGGCCACAGGGAGGGCGCGCGATGGCAGCCTCTATGCCGAATGGTGAAGCCGGCTTCACCTACCTGGGCGTGCTGTTGCTGATTGCCGTCAGCAGCATCGCCCTGGCCGCCACCGGCACCCTGTGGGCCACCAGTGCCCAACGCGAGCGCGAGCGCCAGTTGCTGTGGGTGGGCGGGCAGTACGCCCAGGCGCTGCGCAGCTACTACCGTGCCTCGCCGGGGCTGGCCCAGTACCCGCAGGAACTGGCCGACTTGCTCGAAGACAATCGCTTCCCGTCAGCGCAGCGGCATATCCGCAGGCTTTACCCCGACCCGGTCGGTGGGGGCGAGGACTGGGGCCTGATGCGCTCTGTCGATGGGCGCATCACCGGGGTGTACAGCCGCTCCCAGGCCATGCCCCTCAAACGCAGCGGTTTCGATGCGCTGTGGAGTGCCTTCGAGGGGCTGGAGCACTACAGCGACTGGCAGTTCGTCGCCGAGCAGGCCTTTGCCGAAAGCGCCGCTGGCGCCCGTCAGCATGCCGGCCAGGGAGACGCGCCATGAACCGCGCGCTGCTGATGGTCGGCCTGTGCCTGGCGCTGCTGCAGGCGCCGGCCTGGGCCAACGAAGAAGACGAGATGAAGGGCTTCATCGTCGACAACACCATCTCGCACATCGGCCACGACTTTTACTACTACTTCGCCGACCGCCTGCGCGCCACCAGCCGCCTGGACTTCAACCTGGTGGTGCGCGAACGCCCGGATGCCCGCTGGGGCAGCCTGGTGACCGTGGAGTTCGAACGCGAAGTGGTGTACCGGCGCTTCCTGCCACCCAACACCACGCAACTCACCGAAGAGGCCAAAGAGGCCGCCGACCTGGTCAGGCAGCAGATTGTCCAGCGCAAATTGCAACGGCTGCTGCAGGACACCACCGATCTGGAGAGGGACGAGCTATGAGCAAGTACACATCGCAACGCGTCGCTGCCTGCCTGCTGGCCGCCGGCATCGGTTGCCAGGCGCTGGCCACGGAACTGGTGTACACCCCGGTCAACCCGGCCTTCGGTGGCAACCCGTTGAACGGCACCTGGCTGCTCAACAACGCCCAGGCGCAGAACGACTATGACGACCCGGACCTGAAGGAGCGCACCAACGCCTTCAACGGCACCTCGTCACTGGAGCGTTTCACCAACCAGCTGGAGTCACGACTGCTTGGCCAGTTGCTGGACAACATCAGCAACGGCAACACCGGCAGCATGTCCACCAATGCCTTCCTGATCGACGTCATCGACAACGCCGGGGCCCTGAGCATCAGGGTCACCGACCGTGCCACTGGCGAAGTTTCGATCATCCAGGTGAGCGGCCTGAACCCCTGAGAGGGATGGGTCTTTATTGTGGGGAGAGCACAACCATGAAACGTCTGCTGAGCACGCTGCTGTTGATCTCCGCTCTGTCTGGCCTGCAAGGCTGCGGCCTGCGCGAACCGATGTCGGCTGAACAGGATTCCGAGACCCCGACCCTGACCCCCCGGGCCTCGACCTACTACGACCTGCTCAACATGCCGCGCCCACGCGGGCGGTTGATGGCAGTGGTGTATGGCTTCCGCGACCAGACCGGGCAGTACAAACCGACCCCGGCCAGTTCGTTCTCCACCAGCGTCACCCAGGGTGCCGCGAGCATGCTGATGGACGCGCTCAATGCCAGTGGTTGGTTCGTGGTGCTGGAGCGTGAAGGGCTGCAGAACCTGCTGACCGAGCGCAAGATCATCCGCGCTTCGCAGAAGAAGGCCGATGTGCCGGAAAATATCCAGGCCGAGCTGCCGCCGTTGCAGGCGGCCAACCTGATGCTCGAAGGCGGCATCATCGCCTACGACACCAACGTGCGCAGCGGGGGCGAGGGGGCGCGGTACCTGGGCATCGACATCTCGCGTGAGTACCGGGTGGACCAGGTGACCGTGAACCTGCGGGCGGTGGATGTGCGTTCGGGGCAGGTGCTGGCGAACGTGATGACCAGCAAGACTATCTATTCGGTCGGGCGCAGTGCCGGGGTGTTCAAGTTCATCGAGTTCAAGAAGTTGCTGGAGGCGGAGGTGGGGTACACCACCAATGAGCCGGCGCAGTTGTGTGTGCTGTCGGCGATCGAGGCGGCGGTGGGGCACCTGTTGGCACAGGGGATCGAGCGGCGGTTGTGGCAGGTAGCGGAGGCGGGGGATTCGGCGGTGGTCGACAAGTACCTGAGTCAGTATCAGCAGCCTTGAGGGGGAGTTCGGTTTTTGCCTGGGAGATGTTTCTGTTGTTGTCGTTTGTATTAGGTAGGTGTTGCTGGAATAGGTTGCTGCTTATGGAGGAGCGCCAGAAGTTAATGTGAGTTTCTGGCGTTTCTTGATTCTGGTGGTTTTTGTGAAATTGTTTCTTGTTTCTTGTTTCTTGTTTCTTGTTTGTTTTGAAGGTTGTATGCGCATTCATTTGTGATGTCGACGCT